>NZ_JBBMFA010000064.1:0-7330 GCF_040096265.1 Ruthenibacterium intestinale | reverse complement strand
CCCCCCCCCCCCCCCCCCCCCCCCCCCCCCCCCCCCCCCCCCGCCGCTCATTCGGTTCTTTGATAGGCCAGCCGCTGGCTCCCGTCGGAGCGCAGGCGGATGACACCGCAGTACACAAACCCGTTCTTGGCCAGCGCCCGCTGCATGGGAGCGTTGTCCCGGTGGGTGTCCATGCGCAGATTGGGACACCGGGCAAAGCACCAGTCCATACAGAAACCGGCCGCACCCCGGCCCGGCACCGCCACGGCCACCCGGTGCAGCACCCCATAGGGGCCGTCCGCCTTCCACGCGCCGTCAATGTGCGCGTAATCCGGTTCCGTCTCTTCCCCGCTGACGGGCGGGCGGAACAAAAAGGCCGCGCACAGGGTCTGTCCGTCCTCGCACACATAGCTCTCGCCCCGGGCGGCGTCCTCTTCCAGCATGGCGCGGGAAGGATAACCCGCCCGCCACTGAGTGGGGTTGCCGTTCTCCGCCATAAAGCGACGGGCGTCGGCGTACAGTGCCTCCAGCCGGGGCAAATCCTCCGCCACGGCGCGCCGCACGGTCATCACAGCAGCACCACGCCCGCGGCCTCACAGGCTTCGCGGGTGGCTTTGTCCCACAGGGACACCTGCACCTCGCCCACATGAGCCTTGCCCAGCAGCAGCATGCACAAACGGCTCTGGCCGATGCCGCCGCCGATGGTCAGGGGCAGTTCATCCCGCAGAAGCGCCGCGTGAAAGGGCAGCTTTGCCCGCTCCTCGCATCCGGCCAGCCGCAGCTGGCGGGCCATGCTCTCGGCGTCCACACGGATGCCCATGCTGGAGATCTCCAGCGCGCAGCCCAAGGGTTCGTGCCAGAACAAAAGGTCGCCGTTCAGCTGCCAGTCGTCGTAGTCCGGGGCGCGGCCGTCGTGGGGTTTGCCGCTTTTCAGCGCGCCGCCGATCTGCTCCACAAACACCGTTTTATACTCTTTGCACACGGCGTTCTCCCGCTCTTTCGGGGTCAGGTCCGGATACTTGTCCTCCAATTCCTGACTGGTGAAGAAGGTCACGTCCCGGCACAGGGTGGTGTCCAGTGCGCCGAACTGCCATTTCAGCTCGTCCAGCGTGCCGCAGATGGCGTTGACGATGTCCTGCACCGTGCGGCGCAGGAAGGCCTCGTTGCGCATCTCCCGGCTGATGACCTTCTCCCAGTCCCACTGGTCCACATAGATGGAATGCAGATTGTCCATCTCCTCGTCCCGGCGGATGGCGTTCATGTCCGTCACCAGGCCGTTGCCCACGTGAAAATCGTACTCGTGAAGCGCCAGGCGCTTCCATTTGGCCAGGCTGTGCACCACCACGGCCTCGCGCCCGATGGCGGGCACGTCAAAGGTCACCGGCCGCTCCACGCCGTTCAGATCGTCGTTCAAACCCGTGGCCGGGTCCACAAACAGCGGCGCGGTGACGCGCTTGAGATGCAGCGCGGCGCACAATTTGGTTTGAAAAATCTGTTTGATGAGGCCGATGGCCTTCTGGGTGTCGTACAGTCCCAGAACCGGCGCATAGCCCTGCGGAATCACTGTTCCCATAGTTTCTTCCCCCTCTGTGCGGCCCGAAAGCAGCCGCTTTGTTCTTTATTATAAGGGATGCGGACGTGACGGTCAATTCTAGATCACTTTTTTCTCTTTCCACTTGCCCCGGGCAAACCGGATGACAAAGCAGACGGACCGGAAGGCCCAGTCCAGCAGCATGGCGATCCAGATGCCTACCGCGCCCATGCCCATCTGCGCACCCAGCAGATAGCCGGACCCGAACCGGAACGCCCAGATGGAAAAGATGGACACCGACATGGTGAACCGCACGTCTCCGGCGGCGCGCAGCGCGTTGGGCAGCGTAAAGGACGCGGGCCACAGCAGCATGGCAAAACCGTCGTGGATCCACACCAGCGTTGTGGCCAGGGCCGCCGTCTCGGGCGAAAGGGTATACAGCCCCAGCAGGAAGGGCAGCCCCAGCAGAATGGATGCGTTCAGCACGCCGCCCATGAGATACACAAGCCCCAGCAGTTTTTTGGCGTAACGGGACGCCTGGCGGGTGTCTCCCGCGCCAATGCAGCGGCCCACCACGGTGATCATGGCCAGGTTGATGGCGTCGCCCGGGATGCAGCCCAGGCCGTCCAGATTGTTGGCCACCGCGTTGGCCGCGATCTGCACGGTGCCGAAGCCGGCGATGATGGCCACCACCAGGATGCGGCCCAGCTGAAACAGACTGTTTTCCACGGCACTGGGAATGCCGATGCGCAGGATCTTGCGCACCAGAGCCCCGTCGGGGCGGCGGGCCTGGGACAGGCGCAGCGGCAGCGGATTTTCCGCCCGGCACAAAAGTCCCGTCAGTGCGATGCAGCCCAGCACACGGGCCAGCAGCGTGGGCAGAGCCACGCCCGCCACGCCCAGGTGCAGCACGTACACGCACAGGGCGTTGCCCGCAATGTTGAACACGTTCATGCCCGCGCTGATGAGCATGGAGATGCGGGTGTTGTTCTGGCAGCGGAACAGCGCGGCCGAGGCGTTGTACACCGCCAGGAACGGATAGGACAGCGCGGTGATGAGCCAGTACAGCATGGCCGCGTCCATCACGTCGTCCTCAATGGCGCCGAAGGCAAGGCGCAGAATGGGTGCCCGCAGGCTCACCGCCAGCAGCGCCACTGCCAGCGAGATCAAAATGGTCAGCAGCACCAGCTGCCCGGCCGAGCGCTGGGCCTCGTCCCTGCGCCGCGCGCCCAGAAACTGGCTGGTGACCACGGCGCCGCCGGTGGCCAGCGCCGCAAACAGGTTGGAAATCAGCAGGTTCAGCATGTCCACCAGCGACACGCCCGAAACCGCCGCCTCGCCCACCGCCGAAACCATCATGGTATCGGCCATGCCCACGGCCACCACCAGAATTTGTTCGATCACCAGCGGCACCAGCAGGCTGCGCAGCTGCGCATTGGAAAACAGCGGTTTGTCCGTCTGTAAAGCACTCGTCATAGGTCTTTCACACTCCCCGGATACCGTTATACCACGTTCGGGGCCAAATGAGAAGAGAAAAAGGACTTTTCCCCCGGCCTGCACGGGTGTATACTGAAACAAAAAGCCTTGGAGGACGTTTTTATGCTTCGTTTTGCCATTCTGACCGCGGGCAACATCGCCCACCACATGGCCCGGACTGTGGCAGCCGTGCCCGGTGTGGTGGAACCCTACGCCATTGCCGCCCGGGACAAACAGCGCGCCGCAGACCTGGCCGCTGAGTGCGGTTTTGCCAAAAGCTACGGCAGCTACGAGGAACTGATGGCCGACCCCCTCGTGGACGTGGTATACATCGGCAGCACCCACAACCTGCACGCGCAGCATGTGCGCATGGCCCTGAACGCGGGCAAGCATGTGCTGTGTGAAAAGCCCCTGACCGTGAACGCCGCCCAGGCACGGGAGCTGTTCGCCCTGGCGGATGAAAAAAAACTTCTGCTGACTGAGGCCACCTGGACCCGCTTCCAGCCTGCGGCCCGTGCGCTGCGGGAGATTTTGGATTCCGGCGAGATCGGCCGTGTGGTGGGTCTCACCGCCAACATGGGCTGCGCGGTGGCCCACAAGCCCCGCATCGCCTTGCCGGAACTGGCGGGCGGCGTGCTGCTGGACCTGACCATCTACCCGCTGACCATTGCGGACATCGCCCTGGGCCAGCCGCTGGGCGCACCCAAAGGCCTGTGCGCGAAGAACGAAAACGGGCTGGACGTGCAGGAAGCCGTGCAGCTGGAATACGAGGGCGGCCGGCTGGCCAGCTTCTTTGTCAGCGGCCGCGCCGTGCTGGACAACACCGCCACGGTGTGGGGCGAACAGGGCCGCGTGACCCTGGAGGCCGATTTCTGGCACACCCAGGCGCTGACCGTGGAGAGTCCCAGGGGCGTGCGCCGTGTGGAGCTGCCCTTCGACGCCACCGGCTACGAGTACGAGGTGCGGGCTGTGGCCGCGGCGCTGGAAAGCGGCGCCCGGGAGTGCCCCGACATGCCCCGGTCCGCCACGCTGCGGATTCTGGAGCAGATGGACGCCCTGCGCGCCGCATGGGGCATCCGCTATCCTTTTGAATAAGCGTTCAAAAAGGCCGGGTTCTGCGAACCCGGCCTTTTTTGCGTCTTATTGCTCCATGGCCTTTTCGGCGAAGGTGTTGTTCACCACTTCTTCCCAGGGGGCGGTCTGGGTCAATTCGCCCGCCTCGGTCATCACGGTCTGCAGCAGATCAAAACTCTCCCTCGTCATCACCGGGTCCGTGCTGTATGCGCCGATGTCCTTGTAGCGCTGCACCGCGCTTTCCAGCAGCTCCAGATCCGTGTCGGCAAAGCTGTCCTGCACCGCTTCGGCCACTTCCCGGGCGGTGTGCTCCTGCACCCACTGCTGGCCCTTGTACACGGCGTTGGTAAACCGCTGCACAAGGTCCGCGTTCTCCGCCAGATAGCTCTTTTTGGCAAAATAGGCGGTGTACGGGATCTCGCCGGCCTCGTCGCCTACAGCCGCCACGATGTAGCCCTTGCCCTCAGCCTGCACGGCGCTGGCCGTTGGCTCGAACATGGTCACGTAGTCCCCGGTGCCGCCCAGGAACGCGCCGGTCATGTTGTCAAACTGCACGCTGGTGTCCAGGTTCATGTCCGTGGCGGGGTCCATGCCGTTTTTGCGGATGGCGTACTCAAAGGCCATATAGGGAACGCCGCCCTTGCGGCCGGGCAGAATGTGCGCGCCCTTCAATTTGTCCCAGGTGAAGGCGTCGTCCGACTGGCGGGCCACCAGAAAACTGCCGTCCCGCTTTGTCATCTGGGCGAACACCTGGGTGAAGTCCTCTTTGCCCTCGTTGTATACGTAGATGCTGGCCTCCGGCCCTGCAAAACCGATGTCGATGCTGCCGGAGAGCACCGCGCTCATCACCTTGTCGGCGCCGCCTCCGTTGGACAGCTCCACGTCCAGGCCTTCCTCCTCAAAGAAGCCCAGCGCCATGGCCGCGTACTGGGGTGCGTAAAAGATGGAATGCGTCACCTCACACACCGTGACTTTCTCCAGCGAAGCCTCGCTGCGCCCGCAGCCCGTCAGGGCGCCCAGGCACAGAACCGCCGTCAGGGCCAGGGCAATCATCTTGTTTCTCATAGACTATACACCTATCCTTTCTATGTATGCAGAACGGCACGCGCCGCCTCTGTCGCTTGAATGGGGCCTTTTGCCCCTTTTCAACGCCTGTTTTTTCGCTATACTGAAGATAGGAACTTTTGGAAGGAGTGCAACGACCATGGAAAAGCGCTATGAAAAAACTTCTCTTCTGGACATTTCTCCCACCCCGTGTCCCTGCGGGTCCGCCCGCCGCGCCTTTGCCGACCTGCCGGGAAGCGCCGCCTCGCTTCACTGCGTGGAGATCAAGCAGGATTCCCGCGTTCACTACCATGTGCACCACACCGAGATCTATCTGATTCTGGAGGGGACCGGCCACATGGAGCTGGACGGCGAACAGGTCCCGGTCAAACCCTTTGACGCCGTGTACATCCGCCCGGGCTGCCGCCACCGCGCGGTGGGGCAGCTGAAGGTCATCAACATTCCCATCCCCGCCTTTGACCCCGCGGACGAATATTTTGACTGACCGTTAAGCGCCGCGGCCCCAGCGGCGTTCCGCCAGGCGCTGGGCCAGCACCACGCTTTCGTACATCAGCGCGGCCAGCACTGCCAAAATCAGAACGCTGGACATGACCAGATCCAGCTGGAACACCTGCCCGCCGTAGACGATCAGGTAGCCCAGGCCCGCTTTGCTGACCAGGAACTCGCCGGCGATCACCCCCACCAGCGACAGGCCGATGTTGATCTTCAGCGAATTGAACAGGGTGCTCAGGTTGGCAGGCAGCACGATTTTTGCAAAGATCTGCCGTTTGGAAGCCCCGAACGTGCGGGCCATTTTGATCAGTTCCGGGTCGGTGGAGCGGAAGCCGGCCAGCATTTCCAGCACCGTGACCACCAGCGAAATGGCCAGTGCCATGAAGATGACCGCCCGGGTGCCCGCCCCGGCGATCAGAATGATGACCGGCCCCAGGGCGATTTTGGGCAGGCTGTTGAGCACCACCAAGTACGGTTCCGCCACACTGGAGGCAAAACCCGACCACCACAGCACCACCGCGATGACGAGCCCCAGTATCACGCCCAGCAAAAAACCCGTCAGCGTCTCGTACAGAGTGACGCCGATGTGCACCAGCAGATGGTTTTGGGACATGTTCAAAAGGGTCTCCAGAATTCGTGTGGGCTGACTGAGAATGAAACTGTCGATGATGCCCACCCGGGCCAGCCCTTCCCACAGAAGGAAAAACGCCGCCAGTATGCCGATTTGGCAGCCGAGTACCCGCCGTTTGCGGCGACGGCGGCGGCTGAGGTACTCCGCGCGCTCGCGGGAGACCCCGGTTTCATGTTGTCTCATTTTGGCTCAGCTCTTTCCATATGTAGTCAAAGTATTTGGCGAAATTCGGATGCGAGCGGCAGCCCAGGGGCGTGCGCTGCGGCCCGAAGTCGATGGGCAGAATGTCCTGCACCCGGGCGGGCCGTGCAGACAGGATCATGACCCGGTCGCCCATGCTGATGCTCTCGGGAATATCGTGGGTGACCATCAGTGTGGTGACGCCTTCCTTTTTCAAAATGGCGTACACATCGTCGGTGACGGTCAGCCGCGTCTGATAGTCCAGGGCTGAAAACGCCTCGTCCAGCAGCAGAATGTCCGGTCCTGCCGCCAGCGTGCGGATCAGCGCGACGCGCTGGCGCATGCCGCCCGACAGCTGCCGCGGATATTTTTCCACAAATTCCGCCAGGCCGTAGGTCTCCAAAAGCCGCACGGCCCGCTGCACATTTTCGGGCGTTTTGGCCTGCTGGATCTCCAGCCCGAACAGAACGTTGTCCAGAATGGTGCGCCATTCCAGAAGATTGTCGCGCTGCAGCATGTATCCCACATGGGGCGATGTGCCCGTCACCACCTCGCCCTCTACCAGCACCCGGCCGCCCGTGGGCTTTACCAGCCCGGCAATGACCGACAAAAGCGTACTTTTGCCGCAGCCGGACGGCCCGACGATGCTGAGGAACTCCCCTTTTTCCACCCCGAAGCTGACGGATTCAAAGGCATTGATCTCGCCGTTTTCCGCCTGATATTTTTCACTTACGTTTTCCGCACGCAAGATTTCCATGTCCGGCCCTCCTTCCGTTTATTATCAGTACATGCAGACAACGCGTTTTTTGCGCCAGAGAACGGAAGATTTTTCAAAAAACAGCCCGGGCGGGCCCTTTTTCGCCCCGAAAACGCAAAGAGGCCGCGGTCCGATGACCGCGGCC
>NZ_JBBMFA010000063.1:0-39330 GCF_040096265.1 Ruthenibacterium intestinale | reverse complement strand
GGCGCTTCCGAGCTCCTCCCGCAGGAGGCCCGCTTTTTCTTGTTTCTTATTTCACTTCCGGCAGGCTGGCCGCAGCAGCGGACTGGCCCACGCGGCGGGTCTTCTCGTCGGGTGCCTCGGGGCGGAATGTCACCTCGGGATACTCCTCATCCATCACACGGCTGGCCACATCCATAATGATGTCGCCACCCTTTCCGGACATAACGCGGCCCATCATCTGTACATGACGGATGTCATAGAACATGGCATACAGTGCCAGCGTATGGCCCAGATACACACCAATGGACTCGTACACTTTTACAGCACGCGGATCATTCTCCGCCATCAGCGCCTGCACTTCCTTCAGTTTTTCAGCCGGGCTTTCCCCTTTCAGCTCAATGCCTGCACGGGGCGCCAGTTTGATCACGCTGTCCTGGCTGAAATACTTCACGCCGCAGCCGATGTCACCGCTCCATTCGTCTTCCATGGCGTCGGGCTGTCCGTCCACCGGAGCAAAGGCCAGTTCGTTCAGCCAGCCGCAGATGTTTCCGTCACCGTCCACATAACCCACGGCCTCGCTGGTTCCCATGGCAATGCCCATGATGCCGTTTTCACCCAGGCCCATGGCGCCGGCCAAAGCGGACACGTCGCCGTCGTTGGCCACGACCACGGGGATGTCATATCCCAGCGTATTGGACAGCTCTTTGGCTGCACGGGTATAGATGTTTTTGACCTTCTTGTCGAAGTCCTCTTTGCCCACCTTCAAAAACAGGCTGGCTACCATGCACTTGTTGTCGATGTACACACCTGCGGAAGAAATGCCGATGCCGTCCACATGGCCGCCTTTTTCCAGAATCTTTGCCGCAGCAGTGTGGAACGCTGCCAGAATGCCCTGATAATGATAGTCCGGATTGGAGATGGTTTTGGGGAACCAGACCACCTCTTCGCTGTAGATGGGCTCGCCGTCGATAACCGCAGACACCTTGCGGTCCGAACCGCCGGCATCAAAGCCGATGCGGCCGCCGTTGGTGTGACGGCCGATGCTCTCGGCACGCTGCACAGCGGTGGGTTTCTGGTCATAGGGCAGGCTCTCTACCACGAACTCGGTTTCATACACCTGCTCCATAAAGCCTTTATCGAAAGCGCGGGAGCCATTCTCGCTGTATGCAGCACGAATGGTTTCAGCCACGGCGTCGTCACCGCAGATGCTCACCTTGAAGCCGCCCCAGCTCCACAGAAGGAATTTAACCAGGCGGTCCACATAATAGTCATCCGCCGCCTTCATTTCCGGTGTACCGTAGATGCGGGTCTCATATACACCCACCTGACCGCCGGAGCGTTCGACTGCAATGCACAAAGGCTTTGTCGCATTTTTGGAATATTCTTTAAAAAACAGACCCAGAGGCACAAACCCCTGATCCAGTTCCGGCAGATTTTTGACCGGGATGTCCACGTTGAGGAATTTCATGGTCGTTCTTCCTTTCTGTTCTGGCGTGTTTGCCGGCCAATGCGCCGGACTTTCTAGCATCATTCTAGCACATGCCGCCCCGGAAATCTTGCACGATTTGTGTGACATTTTTGCATTTTTGGCCACTCTGCAGAAATACAGCCTCAGTTCTCTTCTTCGAAAGCCTGTTCGCTCTCGTCACCGGGCCGATATACCACCCGATAATGAAAATCCAATGCATCGTAAAATGCATGGTAATCTTTTTTCTCCAGCGCGCTTACGATCCGCTCGTGCTTTTCCACCGTCAACTGAATATAGCTGCCGCTGGTTGGCTTCTGATAGTTTTTATCAAACGCCCAGAACGCATCGATCAGTGAAAGCAGCAAAGGGAGGTCCAGCTTCGTGTACAAAGCACGATGAAACGCCGCATCTGCTTCGGCGAAACGAACGCCAAACGTGGCCTCAGGCTTTTTTCTCAACGTTTTGGCAAGATCCTGCATTTTCTCTACCAACTGCCGCAATTTTTCCACATCTTCTTCGGTCAGACTTTCAAAGGCCTCGCCGGAAAAGCCCAGCTCCAACACACGACGTATTTTTTTCAGTTGCTCCAGCATCTCCTGGCCGTCATCACTGCGAGCGTACACAAGACTGTTGAATAAATAATCTGTACTGAACTCCTGAATCACGATTCCCACACCAGGCGTGGAGTGCACCACGCCGGTGATTTCCAGCGATTTGATGGCTTCGCGCAGAACGTTTCTGCTGACGCCCAGGCGCTCACACATCTCCATTTCCGTTGGAAGTTTATCCCCCGGCTTTAAATTGTTTTGAACAATATAATTTCTCAGCTCATTGTACACTTGCAGATAAAGCTTGGGGGACCGCAAATTTTTCATTTTTACCAAGCTGTTTTCCATGATTCCAGCCCCTCTCTGGTGGTCAGAATGTCAAAACTTTCTCACCCTTTTTTATCATAGTCTTGCAGTGCCGAGAATGTCAAGCAATCAGTTTTGTGCATTTTGTGAAAAATTCCATATTTTCTTTCAACATACTGCAATAAATTCTATAAACTTTGTTGACAAGAACCTGTTTGCAGTGTTATAACTGAAGGCAGCAAAGAGATTTTGCTCGACTTTGTACTACAAAGTACAAACTTCAAACTACATCACTACAGGAAAGGATGAAAACATGAAACGCGGTTCTGTCCAAATGCGCCGTGACACCAGGTTTTCGTATCTGGTCAGCGCTCCGATGTTTTTGTACATCGGCATTGTTTTGATGATCCCCATTTGCTGGGGTGTTTACATCAGTTTCACCGACAAAATGATCGGCGGGCAAGAGCAGTGGATCGGATTTAAAAACTACATTGCCCTTCTGCAGGACTCCACGTTTCGCCGCTCGGTGCTGAACACCGTAATTTATACTGTTTTCTCCATTCTCGGAAAACTTGTGTTCGGCATGATCATGGCGCTGGTTTTGAACTTTTCGTTCCGCGGCCGCAATGTGGCCCGCGCATTGATGATTATTCCCTGGACGCTGCCCAACATCGTCGCCGTGCTGAACTGGCGCTGGATTTTTTCCGACACCGGCGGCGTAGCCAACTACATTCTTCAGCAGCTCCATCTGATCGATCACAACCTGGTGTGGTTGGGTGACGCCACGCTGGCCATGCTGGCGGTGCTGGTGGCGAATATCTGGCGCGGCAGTCCCTTCTTTGGCATCTCGATTCTGGCCCGGCTTCAGACCATCCCCAAAGATTATTACGAAGCAGCCGAGATCGACGGCGCTAGCACACTGCAGAAATTTTTCTCCATCACGCTTCCGTCCATCGCAGACGTGACGCTGCTTACCGCGCTGGTGTCCACGATCTGGACCATCAACGAATTCGAATCTGTATGGCTTCTGACCGGCGGCGGTCCCAGCGGCGCCACCGAAGTCATCGGTGTGTTCAGCTACCGCACGGCCATGACCAACATGCAGCTGGGCAAAGGCGTGGCTGTCAGCCTGCTGGCCATGCCCGTTCTGCTGGTGCTGATTGCACTGGTCAGCCGGAAAATGCTGAAGGAGGAGGATTGAGACCATGTCCATGAAGCAAAGACGGCAACTTGTCCACATTTTTCGCCTGGTGATGGTAGCCATCTGCCTGGTGGTCGCGCTGTTCCCCATCTACTGGATGCTGAACACCTCTTTCAAAACTCAATTTGAAATGTATCAGAAAGTTCCCACCATGCTGCCTCAGGAGCCCACATTGGACGGATACAAATTTCTGATTACGGAAACGCCTTTTCTCAATGCAATCAAAAACAGCTTTCTGGTGGCGATCACCTGCTCGACCCTGTCGGTCCTGCTGGCATACCCTGTCTCCTATGTGGTGGCACGTCTGAAGTTCTACGGACGCAAAACCGTCTCCCGCCTGATCCTGTTTTCCTATCTGATCCCCACATCCGTTCTGTACATTCCGCTGTTCCTCTTCGTTTCCAGCTGCGGTCTGACGGATAACATTTTGGGATTGATCCTGATTTATCCCACCTTTACGCTGCCTTACGTCAGTTGGATGCTGATTCCCCACGTACGCGCCGTTCCCAAGGATATTGAGGAAGCCGCGACCGTGGACGGATGCACCCGTCTGCAGAATATGTACCGCATTGTGTTCCCTCTGGCTCTTCCGGGAATTGTCTCAACGTTCATCTTCGCCTTTTCGTTGTGCTGGGGCGAATACCTGTACGCCCTGGTAAATATCAGCAGCAGCGAAATGAAGACCTTCCCGCTGGTGATCTCCGGGTTGATCTACGGCGATATTTATCCCTGGAACCAGATTATGGCCGGTGCGATTCTGGCCTGTATTCCCATTCTGCTTGTGTACATCTTCTTCTCCAACCTGCTGGTAGGTGGAATGACGGAAGGAGGTGTGAAGGCCTAAGTTCTTTCGATGTTCGATGGAAAATTGTTTTTTAAGGAGGGTATTATGAAAAAGTTTTTGTCTTTGTTGCTTTCTGCCGCCATGGTGACCACCATGCTCACCGCCTGTGGAGGAACTGCTTCCTCTACGACATCCACCGCTTCCGCGTCCGGATCCAGCACTGCATCCGGCGGAACACTGAGCATCTGGGTTGAAAAGAGTTTCAGCGAAGATGTAGACCAGCTGATCAACGAGCGCATCGAGGCCTTCTCCGAGGAGTACGGTGTGCAGGTCAGCGCGGAATTCATCGCCGCTACCGATTATATGACCAAATTGAACGCAGCAGTGGAAGCCGGCAATGTGCCCGACGTCACCTTGTCCAATCCCTATAAAGTGGTCAGCTACTATCCCAACATTCCCTATTCTGACGTGACCGACCTGGTGGATGAACTGGACGCTGAGCGGCCCATGTTTGAAGCACTGAAGGAAGGCACCAAGATCGAAGGCGTGAACTATTTTGTTCCCTTCTACGCAGCGGACAGCCTGCTGTTTGTGCGCACGGACCTGTTTGAAGAGGCCGGCGTGGATCTGCCCACCACCTGGGAAGAACTGTGGGATGCGGCTGTGGCCGTTTCCGACCCTGATAACGGCGTGTACGGCCTGGGCATTGGCTGCGGACCCACGGACGAAGACTGTGAGAACAGCTTCCGCATGATGATGTGGTGCAACGGCGGCAAACTGATGGACGAAGAAGGCAACATCGTTGCGGCGGAGGACGAAGGCCTGCGCGCAATGGTAGAAAAATACGTGGAACTGTATAATGCAGGTGCCATTCCTCCCTCTTCCACCACTTGGGATTCCGGCGGAAACAACAAATCCTATCTGATGGGCGAATCCGCAATGGTCATCAACACTTCCACGCTGTACAACTCCATCAAAGACGATCCCAACTACGCAGAACTGTTTGAAAACACCGCCGTGATCAACGTTCCCGCCGGCAGCGATGGCAGCGTTCTGTTCGGCAACCCGTCCGGCTGGTCCATCATGAACGATGCGAAGAACCCCGACGCAGCGCGTGATTTCATCCGCTTTGTATCTGAAAAAGAGTGGTACGACACCTATCTGGAAGCCATCGGCCCCGTGTTCGCTCCTGTGTATCAGGATCTGGCGGAAGACGAAGTGTGGAGCTCCGGCGCGAACCAGCAGGCCATTGAATACGTCCAGAACGCTACCGGTTACTACGGCTATCCGGCCCAGACCCTGGAAGGCCGCGCCATCGCATCCAAGAACTATTACTCCTTCCCCATCGCACGCATGCTGAACTCCATTGTCACCGGAAGCAAATCCATTGACGACGCCATCGCGCAGCTGGACAAAGAGCTTAACGACACAGCGGAGTCTGTAAAATAAAAAGGAGGCATTTTCAATGTCTGAACCCAAAACCGTGTGGGTCAATCTGGACCCGCGGAACGTGGACCTGACACCCATTGTATCCCGTTGCGAAAAAGCCGGTTACCGGTGCATTACCAAAGACATCGGAACAGATACTGCCAAAGCGGTGGAAATGGCTTTGCAGGCAGATGCCATCGTGAGCATCGGCGAACAGTGGAACCAGGATTCCCTGCCGCAGATTGCGGGCAGCAACCGAATCATCGTGCGCTACGGCGCTGGACTGGACAACGTGAATGTTCCGCTGGCCACACAGTATGGCATCCCGGTGGCCAATCTTCCGGGAATGAACTCTCCCGCTGTGGCTGAGATTGCACTTCTGCACATTCTGAATCTGGGCCGCCGTTTTTCCTATTCGATCGAGGGGATCAAGCAGGGGCATTGGCCTTATTCCATGCCCGGCAACGAACTGGACGGAAAGGTCTTGGGGCTGATCGGCTTCGGAAACATTGCCCGTCAGCTGACCCGCATGGTACAGGGGTTCTCCTTGAAAATCATGGCATACGACAATTACCTGAACGAGGCAGGCCGCGCCTTTGCTCAGGAGCACAACGTCACGCTGACGCAGTCCGCCGAAGAGATTTACCGCAACGCGGACATCGTCAGCCTGCACATCCCCTACACGCCCGCCAACCGCGGCATCGTGAACAAGGACTGCTTCGCGATAATGAAACCAACCGCGTATCTGGTCAACACCTGCCGCGGCGGCGTGATTTGCGAGAAAGATCTGATCGATGCGCTGCGCACCGGCCAGATTCGCGGCGCCGGGTTGGACGTCATGTGTGAAGAGCCGCCTTCCATGGACAATCCGCTTCTGCACATGGACAATGTATTTGTGTCTTCTCACCTGGGTTCCCTGGCAGTGGAAGCAGAAGAACGCAGCCAGCTTCTGATTGCGGACATCATTGACGAACACTTTGCCGGACGAATCCACCGCAACGTGGTCAATCCGCAGGCGCTTGCCAATCACTAAAGGAACAATTGCTGTGCAACAGCAAAATGATCAAAAAAAGGAAAGGGTGCAGTTATGATCGATCTTGAAAAATTCAAAGGGATCTTTCCGGCTTTTCCCGCCTGCTATGACGACAATGGGGAAATCAGTCCGGAACGAACCCAGGACCTGGTACGTTATTGCGCTGAACGCGGTGCAAAAGGCGTGTACATCACCGGAAGCTCCGGCGAGTTCCCGTATCAGACCGTGGACGAACGCCGCCTGACTATGAAAGCGGTAAAAGAAGCCGCGGACGGGCTGACTGTCATCGCCCATGTAGGCGCTGCTGCCACACGGGACAGCGTTGCACTGGCCAAGTATGCGGCCGAATGCGGCATTGACGCCATTTCGTCAGTGCCTCCCTACTACTTCGCCCAGCCGGATTACGGCATCATGGATTACTGGAACGCCATGATTGAAGCGGCGCATCTGCCCTTCATTCTCTACAACATTCCCGGCACCACCGGCGTGACCATCAGCTTTGACATTTTCCGCAAAATGCTGGAGAACCCCTATGTCATCGGCATCAAGAACACCTCGCTGCCCGTGATGGATATGCTTCAGTTCAAGGCCTGCGGCAAGGACCGCTGCGTTGTCTTCAACGGACCGGACGAGCAATTTGTGGCGGGCCGTCTGATGGGCGCAGACAGCGGCATCGGCAGCACCTATGTGGTGATGCTGGACCTGTATTTGAAAGCGGATGCCTGCATCCGCGCCGGAGACTATGCGCTGGCCGGCGAGATTCAGCGGTTCATGACCACAGCAACTCTGGATATTCTTCGCTGCCACGGTCATCTGATTTCCGGCTTGAAGTACATCCTGCATCTGCAGGGGTTCGAGATCGGCGAAGCACGCAGACCTCTGGTTCCTGTCAACGACGATGACCGCCGTGCACTGGTAGAAATCGAACGGCGAATCGAAGAGGCGACCATGAAGTACTGCGGACGCAAACCCGGCAGAGCCTGATTTTAAAGCAAAAACAAGCCAGCATTTCAATGCTGGCTTGTTTTTTCAACTGCTGCAAAACCTTACATAAAAAGGCGCCGTCCCCGGTGGGACGGCGCCTTTGTCATGCCTGTTTTTTAGATTTCTGGCTTTTGATGACCTTCATGCGGGTGAATTCTTCACGCTCGTGCTCCTCCAGCGTGCTGGAGATAAAACGAATGTTGGTCTCCAGCTTGGGAATCACCACGTTCTCCAACATGTTGGCACGGCGCTGTGTCTTTTTGATGGCCGTGGCCAGGCGGTACACGCTGTTCTCGATGCCCGCCAGTTTCGCACACAAATGTTTGACGTTATCAAAGCACATATATGCGTAATCCAGCTGCGAATTGGTATCGGAAAAGCCGTAGTACGGGAAAGGAGGCGGGCTGTCCAGATGGCCCGTGGGCAGATCCACGCCCATGATGCTGTGACTGGTGACAGAAAAGCCTTTCTCCTCCGGCACGGCGTTCTCCAGAGAGCGGTCAATGCCCAGCGTAATGTTGGCGCTTTGCAGCGCTGTGTAGGAGCGGATAAACGTATCACCGATCTCCTTCTGCATCCCGGCGGCCTCATCGATCAGCTTCATCATCTCCCGCATGAGCACGTTGCGCTTGCGGTCCAGCAGGTCAAAGCCCAGCTTGGCCAGAGACAGGTTCTTTTTGCAGGCAATCAGATTGCCTTTTGTGGGGAATATCTGTTCGGCCATGGTACAACACCTCCCGGGTGGTCGAAAATCTCAATCAATGCTTGCCGTAATGCTGCTCCAGCACCTTTTCGTCGATGCGCTCCAGCTCCTCGCGGGGCAGGATGGACAAAAGCCGCCAGCCCAGATCCAAACTCTGGTCAATGGTGCGGTCCTCATCGGCGCCCTGACCCAGGAACTCATGCTCGAAGTGGTTGCCGAAATCCAGATACAGCTTGTCGGTGGTGGACAGCTCTTCCTCGCCGATGACGCTGGCCAGACCGCGGGCATCCGACACCTTTGCATAGCTGGCAAACAGCTGGTTGGACACGTCGGCATGATCCTCGCGGGTAAAGCCCTTGCCGATGCCGTCCTTCATCAGACGGGACAGGCTGGGCAGCACGCTGATGGGCGGATAAATGCCCTGCTGGTCCAGGTACCGGTCCAGAACGATCTGTCCTTCGGTGATATAACCTGTAAGGTCCGGAATCGGATGGGTGATATCGTCGTTGGGCATGGTGAGAATGGGGATCTGGGTCACGCTGCCTTCGCGCCCTTCAATGACGCCGGCCCGTTCGTACAGGCTGGCGAAGTCGGAGTACAAATAACCCGGATAGCCCTTTCGGCCGGGGATCTCGCCTTTGGAGGAAGAGAACTCGCGCAGCGCTTCGGCGTAACTGGTCATGTCCGTCATGACCACCAGCACGTGCATATTCTGTTCAAACGCCAGATACTCCGCCGCAGTCAGCGCGCAGCGCGGCGTCAGAATACGCTCGATAATGGGGTCTGAAGACAGGTTCAAAAACATGGTCACGCGGCTGAGCGCGCCGGACTCTTCAAAGCTGCGGCGGAAGTATTCGGCCACGTCCTTTGTGACGCCCATGGCGCAGAACACGATGCCGAAGTTTTCGGTTTTTTCGCCGCTCAGCTTGGCCTGCCGCACAATCTGGGCAGCCAGCTTGTTGTGGCTCATGCCGGAACCGGAGAAAATGGGCAGCTTCTGGCCGCGGATCAGTGTGATCAGCGTATCGATGGAAGAGATGCCCGTGCGGATGTAGTTGCGGGGATACGAACGGGACACCGGGTTGATGGCGCTGCCGTTGATGTCATCAAAACGGCTGGCAAACACCGGGCCCAGGCCGTCAATGGGTTCGCCCGCGCCGTTGAAAATGCGGCCCACAATTTCGGGGGCCAGCGCCAGGCGCATGGGTTCGCCGGTAAAACGGGTGGAAGTGCCGGACAGCGTCAGACCGTTGGTGCCTGCAAACACCTGCACCACCGCGCGCTTTCCTTCCAGGGCCACCACGCGGCCCGTGCGCACGCCGTCTTTTGTTTTGATCTCCACCATTTCCTCATAGCTGGCATTTTCCACGCCGTCAATGGCGACCAGCGGGCCGTTGATATCGCTCAGCCCCAAATATTCCATGGCCATGGCAGATCACTTCCCTTCCGCTTTCGCCGCATTCAGCGGCTTCTGTTTTTCCAGCAGCTCGGCGCACATCGCGTCCAGCTCCTGATTGTACTGTCCGAACATTTCAGGCTTGTCGTTGGGGATTTCATACTTCACTTTGATGAGCTTGTCGAACAGGCCCGCCTCGCTCATAGCGCTGACCGGCACGCCGGCGCCCACCAGCTCCACAGCCCGGTCATACAGGTGAAGAATGGCCTCCATCATCCACATCTGCTTGGACAGCGGCACATACGTATCGTTTTTGTGGAACGCATTCTGCTGCAAGAAGCCCACGCGGATCACACGGGCCACTTCCAGCGTGACTTTCTGCGAGTCGGGCAGCACGTCGGAGCCGATCAGCTTGACGATCTCCATCAGCTTGTTCTCCTCGCTGAGCAGGCCCAGCATCCGGCCGCGCATTTTGCAGAAGTCCTCGCCCACATTGGCGATGTAATAGGGATCCAGATCCTCGTAATATTCGCTGTAACTGATGGTCCAGTTGATGGCGGGATAGTGCCGGGCATAGGCCAGGCTTTTGTCCAGCGCCAAAAAGCAGCGCACAAAGCGCTTGGTGTTCTGGGTGACCGGCTCGGAGAAGTCGGAACCCTGCGGCGACACCGCGCCGATGACCGACACGCTGCCGGTGCTGCCGTTCAGATTCTTCACGCAGCCGGCGCGCTCGTAAAAGGCCGCCAGACGGCTGGGAAGATAGGCCGGGAAGCCCTCTTCTGCGGGCATTTCCTCCAGGCGGCCGGAAATCTCACGCAGAGCCTCAGCCCAGCGGGAGGTGGAGTCGGCCATCATGGCCACATCGTAGCCCATATCGCGGTAGTATTCGGCCAGCGTGATGCCTGTGTAAATGGACGCTTCACGGGCGGCCACAGGCATGTTGGATGTGTTGGCAATCAGCACTGTGCGCTGGGTCATGGGTTTGCCGCTCTTGGGGTCTTCCAGCTCCCGGAACTCGTTCAAAACCTGGGTCATCTCGTTGCCGCGCTCGCCGCAGCCCACATAGATGATGATATCGGCGTCGCACCATTTGGCCAGCTGGTGCTGGGTCATGGTCTTGCCGGTGCCGAAACCGCCGGGAATGGCGGCCACGCCGCCCTTGGCAATGGGAAACAGCGTGTCGATGACGCGCTGACCGGTGATCAGCGGACGGCCGATCACCTCACGGTCCTGCACAGGGCGGGGCACACGAATGGGCCAGCGCTGTGCCAGACACAGCGTTTTTTCCTCCCCTTCGGGGGTCTTCACTTTGCAGATGGGGTCCGTCACCGTATAGGCGCCGTCCTCCGCCGCCCAGATGACCGTGCCGGACACATCGGGCGGGACCATGCTCTTATGGGTGATGATGCTGGTTTCCGGGCACGTGGCGATCACATCGCCGCCCCGCACACTGGCGCCGGGCTTTACCGTGACGGTCACGTCCCATTTGCGGGTCTCGTCCAGACTGCTCACATGGACACCGGTGGCAATGAAGGCACCGTTCTTCTCGGCAATTTCGCCCAGGGGGCGCTCGATGCCGTCGAAGATGTTCTCCATAATGCCGGGTCCCAGCGTGGCGGACAGAGGTGCGCCGGTCCCTTTGACCGGCTCGCCCACCGACAGGCCCGTGGTGTTCTCGTACACCTGAATGGTGGTCCGGTCATCGCTGACATGGATGACCTCACCGATCAGGCCCGCGTTGCCCACGTAGACCATTTCCATCATGCCGAAGCTGTCCGTGTCACGCACCGTGACGACAGGCCCGTTGATCGAATAGATCGTATCTTTCATAGGCTGCTCCTAACTATCTGTACTGTAAATGGGCGTCTCACTCGACGCGCAGGCCGCACCGGCCCAGAAACGCGGTGCGCTGTGCGCGGATGGCATCATCCAGCGTCTCGTCGAACAAACGCCGTCCGGTGCGCAGCTTTGCGCCGCCGAACCGAATCTCCCGGTCCGCCTGCACCTGGCAGCCGGGCAGGGCTTTTTCCAGCGCGGGCTGCAGCCGTGCCAGATCCTGCGGCCGCACCTGTACCACACAGCCGGGCTGAACATCGGCCTGATGGCACAGCATGGTTTTCACCACGCCGTCCACATAGGCCGGCGTGTCCACATAAACCGCCAGGTTCTCTTCCAGCTCGGCAAACAAAGCGTTTACCAGCTGGCCGCGATACCCCAGCAGCTTCTTTCGATTTTCCTGGCGCGCCGCGGCCATCTCACGCCCCAGCTTGGCCCGGGCTTCGGCCCGGTAGGCCTCCAGCGGATCCGTGCGCTGCACGCCCACAATGGAAGCGTACTTCTGATCTGCCTGGACCTTAGCCTCGGCGAGAATGGCCTCGGCCTGCTGGCGGGCGGCATCCAGAACCGAATCAGAAAACTGCGCAAAGGACTGCCCGTTTTCCGAAATCTTCTGCGCGGTGCGCTCCAGTTCCACGTTTTTCTTACTCATTCCCGTCACCTCAAATCTTCACGCCCACCGCCTCAGAGATGTAGCGCCGTATGCTGTCTCCGGGGTTGGTGTCGCTGTGCCGGTCCGGCATTTCCACGATCAGCGGGCGCTTGCGGTTCAGTTTGTAGGCGAACACCACGTCCGCACACTTGGCCACAAGTTTGTCCGTGATCAGCACCAGACCGATCTCGGGGTCGGCGCAGGCTTTCTCCAGCGCCTGGTTCATTTCCTCCGGCTCATGCACCACAACGCCGCGCACGCCCACCAGGCGCATGCCGGCCAGGGTGTCTACGTTGTCGCTGATGAGAAAATATTTCATGGAACTTACACCTTCGTCCAAATCAGGATGGCAACCAGCATGCCGTACAGAGCAATACCTTCGCCCAAAGCAACAAAGATCAGCGCTTTACCGAAGCTCTTGGGGTCTTCCGTCAGCGCACCGATGGCAGCGGGAGCGCCCGCGCCTACGGCGATGCCGGAACCGATGGCGGCAATGCCCATGGCCAACGCGGCAGCCAGCAGACCCAGGCCCTGGTTGATGTCCGGCGCAGCGGCCGCGGCGGTGGCGTCCTCAGCGAACGCGACGCTGGAAAGCGCGCAGGCCAGCACAAACACGGCCAGCAGAACCACAAATGTACGAGCGGCTTTTTTCAGTTTCTGATTTTTCATAATGTGTCTCCATTCTGCCGCAAAAGGCGGCGTGTAATAATCTATGAGATCAAATCCGGCACCGGCCGGATAGGATGGCGTCAGCCTTCGCTTGGGGCGCCGTTCAGCCGAACGCGCAGCGGGTCAAAGGGACGGCCGGTGGCGTCAAAGAAGCGGCTGAACATTTCGTAAAATTCAAGACGCAGCACCTGAATGCCCACAAACAGGCCTTCCAGTGCCATGACGAACAGGTTGCCCACCAGAACAATGAGCCAGTACAGCAGCGGATTGGTGGTCATATCGCTGAGGGTGAACACCATGGTCATCATGCCTGCATGGGCCAGCGCAAAGCCGCCCACACGCAAAAAGCTCATGGTATTGGATGCAAAACTGAGCAGCGCGTCAAACACTTCGAAGAAACCGTTCATAAAGATCTCGCCCACGGTCTCCTCCACCGGTTTGCCCTCGATGCGCGCACAGATGAACTCGGAGAAGTAAATGCACAGGAACGGCACCACCAGGCACAGCACATAAAATACGGGAGTGCAGATAAACGGGATGTCGTACCCCAGCGCCAGTTCCACCAGCGTGGCCAGCAGGCTGAAGTAGAACACCAGGCCCGCGACGCCATTGACCGAAAAGATTGCCTCGGCAATATGACCTCTGCGGATGCAGGACAGAATGCCCGTGAACATAGCCGCCGCGATCAGGAAAATGCCCGCGATCACGCTGGAAACCAAAAGCACGATGATGCTGTTGGGTTCCAGAACATCCATGGGTTTTTCCGCAAATCCCAGCATCCGGTAGAAGCCGTCCAGCGCGTGTTCAAAGCCAAAGATGCTGCCGTATACAAAGCCGAACAGGGTGGAGAAAATACTGCAGCGGGACAGCACCAGACCGATTTGCATGTGCATTTTTTTGTACATCACAAAATAGCCGATCAGACCCAGCAGAATGCCCTGACCCACATCGCCGAACATGATGCCGAACAGCACCGCGTAGGTGATGGCCACAAAACCCGTGGGGTCCAGATCCCCGTATTCCGGCAGGCCGTACATGTCCACAAACATTTCGAAGGGGCGGAACAGCCAGTTGTTTTTCAGCTTCACCGGCGGCTTGCGGTCGGGCGGGGTCTCGGCGTCCTCCAGCTCGCTGTCCCGGCACAGGCGAACGCCCGGGAGAATGGCCAGCGCGTTCTTTACGTGCTCCACTTCATCGCAGGGGACATAGCCGCTGATGTAATAGGTGTGCTCCAGTACGATCACATATTTGTACATGTCGTAAATCTGCGATTCATAGTTCAGCCATGCGGCACAGCGGCGCAGATATTCCAGCATTTTCGCATCCGCCAGCTGGGCGTTGTTTTTCAATTCCTTCTGGCGCTCGCGCAGTTCGTTTTCCTCGGCGATGATCTGTGCGATGGCGTCCTGAGGCGTGCCGTGCACGAAGTCCGGCACCCACACACGCTCGAAATACAGCGAGGCGAAAATATCGTCCACTTCGTGCGCCTTGTCTTCCGGAACAAAATACATGCCCCAATAGTACTCGCCGTCAAAATCATACTCGTGGAAGGTGAACGAATGTTCTTCATAATACGGAAGCTTGATAAAGCTGTCCTTGGGCAGACGGCCGAAACGCACCTTCAGATATTTGCAGCTGAAAATCTCATCGATGCTGGTCTGCAGGCCGGTCAGATGGTACAGCTGCGCCTTGGTCTGCTCATAGGTGGCAAGCTTGGCGTTGATCTCCGTTTCCATCCGGTTGCGCTCGGCCACCTGCGCGGCAAGCTTTTCCACTGTCTGGCGCACCTCGTCGTATTCGAACATCCGACCATCGTAAGCCAGCAGCGTATTGTCCTGTCCCAGGTCCTTGATCAGTCCCAGCGTCTGGTTCAGCAAAGGCGTATACTTGTTCTCCGCCTGCCCGGTGGCCGCATTGATGCTCTCGGCCACGTCGTCCGGCTGGAAACATGCGGCGCGCGCCAGAACTTCCAGCGTAGCCTGCGGATCACGCTCGGGGCCGTAGATGTTGACATGTTCCATTTTTACCATGCCCATGTTATGGCACCTCGTTTCTTATCTTGATTGCGTATCAAAACGGGCGTTTCAATACTTGAGGAACGCATTGATCTGCGCGGCCGGCAGACCGTAGCGCACGCCTTCAATGATATTAATAATGTTGCTGCGCTGAATATCCGCCAGACACAGCGTGGCAGCCAGCACCGTCTGCGGCATGCAGGAAAAATGCAGCAAACGCTCCGCCGCATGGTACAGCGCCCGGTCCGCCTCAATGTCCGAGGGTTTCTCCAGGTCCGCCGTGCGCTCGCCGTACACCGCCTTGGCCCGGGAGTCATTGTACAGCCGCAAGAACTCGTTCAGATCACGGGCATTGGCCATCTCATACAGTTTCCGGGGCGGCAGAATATAGCTGACATTCAAAAGCAGCGCGCGAATTCTCTGCGGCGGCAGCTGCGTATTGTAAAACGCTTTGGCGCGGTACAGCAGATCCAGATTGTAGATCTCCGCCTGCTGAAGGAACAGACGCTTGGTATCCTGCCGGGTGTGGCCGGGAATACTGCGGTCGATCTGCCGGATGACCGTGGTATAGTAGTAGTCCCAGAACGCATGCTCACACAGCAGGTAGTCGGGCAGTTTGCCCCGGGGCGGCATCACAGACGCCAGCACCTTTGCGTAGGGCGTTCCCGCAACCACCGGCACACACTCCTCAATGGTTTCCGCCTTGGCCAGCTTCAGCAGGCTGAAACTGGTTTTGCTTGCCAAAAAGCCCGGCAGCTGCACGATGTAATGGTGGCGGAAGCCCATGCTTAACAGTCGGATCTTGGCCAGAAGTTCGGTGATCTCGCAGCGCATCAGAAAATACGTGCCGAAGCTTCCCTTCTTATACGTATAATGCATCAGCGATTCGTATTTATAAAAAATGTCTTTGCGCAAAGCCTCTTCGATCTGGGCGCGATGCAGATTCATGGGGGAAAGCCCCTTCAGGCTATCGGCAAAATAGGGGTGGTTCTGCAGCGCGGTGGTCACTTCCAGCACGCTGCGCTTGCGCTCCAGCTCGGCGTAGTCGTCCCGCATCAGGCGGCGGGCAGCAATGGCCTTGGCTTTGGGCACAATGGCCAGCGCAGATTGATTCTCCAGCATCCCCGTTCACTCTCCTTTCCCGCGAACAAAACGCCGGAATATTCAGGCCTGTCCGCTCAGCACGCCGTTCTGAAGCTCTTTCAGCCACATTTCGCGCTTCTCTTCAAAGGCTGCATCCAGCGCGTGCTTCGCCTCCAGATAAGCCTTGTCCATTTCATCCCGCTCTTTGCGGGTATCCGCGTCCAGCTGTGCGTCCACCTGTTTTTTACCGGCCTCCAGAGCAGCCTCCCGCTTTTTCAGTTCCTCATTGGCACGTTTTTCCGCACCGGCCAGGATCTCCTTTTTTTCTTCCTGCGCCTGATCGATCAGCGCGCGGGCCTTTCGGTCCGTCTCCATGATCAATTCCACAAAAGCCTCCATGCTGCGGCCCTCCGTTCGATTGCTCCGGCCCGCACGCGAAGCACGTGCGGGCCGGGAAATGATAATACAACTGTCAAATTTATAACAGGCAATTGATAGGAATAAGATACTCTCTTTTGTCAAAAAATGCAACCCCGTGCCGCGGAGAAAATTTTTCTACGATACCTCGCTTTTTTGTCACAATTCGGTCAATTTTCATCCAGCGCACGGCACAACTCCAGCCAGCGGACGTCCTGCTGCCAGAAAATCCGGTCTCCGGAAAAGCCCTCTTCCAGCGCACGGGATACCGCGTATGTATCGCGCACCGGGAACGAGCAAAGCTCACACCGAACCGGGCGGTCCTCTCTTTTTTTCAAAAGATAGTGGGGCCGCAAATGATCCAGCGGGCGCACCAGCCGGATGGAAAAACCCGCGTCCAGATAGCCCGGCAGAAGGCACTCGCCCGTTTTCACCGGCACAGCCGCCGTCCAGGGAGCCTGCGGGTCCAGCTGTGTGCACCGGGCGCAAAGCATACGCAGAAAAGGCGCCACCGCGGCTGCATCCAGCGCCGCCAGCGGAAGGATCTGCCAGGATGCATCAGGGTCAGCGGCATGCAGCGCCCGGCTTTGGGAATTATCCGCATCGGCCGGGCACAGCGCTCCGCACACGGCCAGGCGCTCCTGAAGGAAACCGCCCCACACTTCGCCCTCTTCAAAAACCAGATCCAGACAGGCCGCTGCCCAGGCGCCGTCCCGACGGAACTGACTGTAAAGATACATTGCCGCGGGGATCTCCTGTTTCAGAAGCCGCCGCACGGACAGGTTGTCTCTCTTTTCCATTTGCATATTCAACACCTCGGCTCATTCTATGCGTTTGCCGCGGTGAGTTATTCGCGTTCCGCACTGGATTTTTCCAACCATACAGTATATAATAAAAAAAATACACCTGCGGAGGATTCTCGTTTTATGAAAATTTCCCGTCTCGCATTGCGCAAGCTTTTGCTTGGCGCGGTCCTGCTGCTGGTGGCGGCCGCCATCACCATGTTCATCAAAGAATCGCTGGATACCCAGAATCCGGAGTCTGCTCTGCCGATTCTGACCATTGAATACAACGGCACAGAAGTTCCGCCCAGCCAGGAGGGCTTTTTGTACCGCGCAGGCTATGAATGGAGCTTTTTCACCACGGTGGAACGCCGTGCGCCGCAGCTTGCGGAAAACGACCTGCCCCTGATTCCGCTGGACGTTTCTCCGCAGGCGGAACTGGAGTTGCGCTTTTCAAAGGAACCGTCCAGCATCAAAGTGCTGCGCGCCTCGGGTACGGGGTCGACGGAATTTCTGGAACTGACCGACGCAAGCGACGGCACCTTCAACACACCGACCACCTCGGGTGTTTATGTGTACAAAATTCTGGCCGAGTGGAGCACCCGCGGCTACATTCAATATTATTTCTCCTTAAATGTTCGTTAAAAAAAGAGCCTGTTTTGAAAACAGGCTCTTTTTTTATTACAATTCAGAGTCATCCAGCCGGCGCAGGCTTTTTTGATACGGTGTGCTGGCGCGCAGTGCGCACAGCAGCAGGCTCATTACAAAAGCGGCCGCCACTGTGTCGCTGAGGAAATGCCGTCCCATAATCAGCCGGGACGCCGCCATGCCTGCCACATAGGCCCAGCAGACAGCCCACACCAGACCGCGGCGCCGGTTCCAGCCCGGCAGAACGTCGCACAGCAGCACCAGCACGAAAATGCCGCAGGCCGCGGCCGTGTGCCCCGAGGGGAAACTGCTTCCGCCGTTCCCGAAAGGTTCCAGCCAGGTGGTGAACGCACTGAAATCCCCCGCCGCCATCATATCGTCAAAGCGGGTTCTGTTCCATACAAGCTTCAGCAAATTGATCAGCGCGTTGTCCAGGATCATATACACCACCGACCAGCCCATGGCTGTGTGCAGCCGGCGGCGAAGGCCGTCGCCGCCGCGGACCAGCACCCGCGCCAAAAGCACACCCAGCAGCACCAAAATAGCCCAAACCGCAGCCGTGTGCCAGACGGCACCGGGCACGCTGCGCTTTTGCAAGTTGCTCAGCGAAGCCCAGAACAGCGCTGCTGCGCCCACCGCCCCCAGCAGCCGGGCCCCTGTGCGAAGCCCGGGCCGTTTCGGGCCGGACAGCCAGAGCCACAGAATTGCCGGAAGATACAGCGGATAATAGCCAAAGCATTCCATCCAAATTGCGGGATAGAACTGCGGTGCATACACCGCGTGATTCAAAGGCAGATCCCACAGTGCACCTGCGGCCATGCCCAACACAAACAGAATGATCCCCCACAACCAGGCCCTCGGAAAATGCTTTTCCTGTCTCATTGTTCGCCCTCTTTCTCCGGCCGCAGAAGCTGTTCAAACGCCTGCGCGGCCAATGGTTTTGCAAAATAGTAGCCCTGGAAATCATCACAGCCTCTTTCTTTCAGAAACAGGAACTGCTGTTCCTGCTCCACGCCTTCCGCTGTGACAGACATTCCCAGTGATTTGGCCAGTTCGATGGTGAACCGAATGATTTTATCTCCCCGGGAATTGCCGATCTCATCCACAAAGCTTTTGTCCAGTTTCAAAATATCGAAGGACAGATCCTTCAAACTTGCCATGGAAGAATAACCGGTTCCAAAATCATCCACCAGCACCCGGAAGCCTGCCTGATGCAGCTGACGGATCACATCCCGCATATTTTCCACGTTCTCCACGGCGGCGCTTTCGGTCACTTCGAACTGAACCGCCCAGGGCGGCAGCCCCGCCTGCTGGAACATTTCCCGGCAGCGAATGGCATAATCCTTTTGATACAGCCGCGCGCGGGACAGATTGACCGAGACGGGAACGATGGCCCGCCCCTGCTTCCTCCAGGCAGTCTGCTGGCGGACGACCGCCTCCAGCATATAATCGTCCAGGCGGGCGATCCATCCGTTTTGCTCGCAAAGAGGAATGAAGCGGCCGGGCGGGATCAAAGTACCATCGCAGTTCCAGCGCACCAGTGCTTCCGCGCCGGTGACGGTCGTTCCGTCCGGCCCGAATTTGGGCTGATAATACGGTATAAATTCCCTGTTGAGAAATGCGCCGTCCAGCCGGCTTTCGATCTGCTGCAGTTCCCGGGTGGCATCGCGCATCGCCTGGTCATAAAAAGCACAGAAGCCCTGCCGCGTGCGCACCATTTTGGAGGCGGTCAGCGCCTGGTTGTAGACCTTTTCCCACTCGAAATCCTTTTCTTCCAGTTCATAAACGCCAATGGCCGGCATCACATTGGGACGGTTTGCGTCCTGAGATACATCCAAAAGCACCTGTGCCACTTCCTCGGCGCGTGTCTCCAACTGTGCGGGATCGTCGTATTTCCACAGTGCCACAAAATGGTCGGCGGTACGGCGGGCAGCCACCTCGCCGGTCCGAATGCTGCTCAGCCAGACAGACCACACCTGCCGCAGCACACGATTGCCCTCTTCCACGCCAAAAATACTGTTGATGCGTTTAAAATTCTGCAAATCAAGCACCACACAGGCCAACTTTCCATGGGGCTGCTTCAGCTGCTCGTCCGCCTCCTGACAAAATTTTGCAAAATTGTACCCGCCGGTCAGCGGATCGGCGTACGCCAGTTCCATCAAACGCCGTTTCTGACGGGCGCGGGTGCCGGACAGCACTGCCGCACCTGCCAGAAAGGAAACTACCAGAATACCGATCAGCAGATGATTGGCTCCAAGCACCGGCGCAGTGCGCGCCTCCAGAACTTCCGAAGGCACCACATTCAGCAGATACCAGTCGTTGATCCCCAGCGGCATGTAATAGCCGTATCGCCTGCCGTCCCGCTCAAATTCCACCATGCCGCTGCCGCCCCGGGCCATGTCCTTCTGCATGACCTCCACCGCCTGCAGGTTCCGCTCGGATACCGCAGGCAGCATTTGGAACAGATTCTCGTAAATATTGTTCTGTGAGACCACAATTGTCCCGTCCGATTCAATCACATAGGAATAGCCTTTTCCCTGAAAGGACGGCACGTCCAGCAGTGTGCGGAACTGGCGGGTGCTGTAGACGGCGAACAGTACGCCCACCGGCTCCTGGTTCTCCACAAGCGGCACAGCATAGACATTGATCCACATTCCGTCGGTGCTGTCCTTTACCGGTGCGGTCAGCACTTTTTCATTTTCCATGGCCGCCAGAAAGAAGTCTCGCTGGCCCACCTGAATCACGCGGTTGTCGGTGGTGAAGGCTGTTCCGTCCGCTGCGGCAATGCCCATTCGTTTAAAACCGTACATCTTTACCAAGGGCATCAGGGAACGAACACCCGCCTCCGGCTGATCTGCCCCGACAGAGACAATCTGCTGTGCAACACCTTGCAGAAGCTGCTGATTGGCCTCTACTTCCTGACACAAAACCAGGCGGCTCTGCGCAGCGACGTCTTCCAGTGCATGGCTGATCTGATTTGCCATCTGATGCTGAATAAATACGGTATAGCCGTACAGGCACGCCGCCAGAACACAGCCGTAGAAAGCCAGACAGATGGCTGTCAGCCGCAGAAGTTTGCCGCGCTTCATGTCCTTCCCCTCCTCCCAAGTCTGTTTTCATCATCATACCATACGAAAAAAAGCACCGTCCACACCGACCGTCAAAAAAATTTGAACAAGTTGTGAAAACTGACCGCTTTCCGTTGACTTTTCCTTAAAAATCTCCTATGATACTTTGGTACGTTAATCATTAGCTTTCCTAACTATTAGGCAACGAAAGGAAGTTCTGTCTTGAAAAAGGACGTATCGCAGACCACACGGCTGTTCACTGTGATGGACCATATGCGCCGTGTCTGGCAAAATCTTCGTCCGTGCCCCGATCTGACCAAAGCGCAGTTTGGCACTTTGATGGTGCTGGCCAATGGCGGAAAAAAGCCCGGACCCGAAGACCCGCACCCTTGTCTGCCCGGACGGCCGGTGATGAGCCTGTCTGCGGTGGCGGCCGCTATGGGGCAGAGCCTTCCGTCCATCAGTCAGCGCATCAGCGCCCTGGAGGGCATGGGATATGTGGAGCGTGTGCCCGACCCGTCCGACCGGCGGGTATCCGGCATCCGCATCAGCGCCAGCGGAATCTCTCTGCTGGAACAGGCCAAAAGCGATCTGGGCGCACGCATCAATGCCGCCATCGACACCCTGGGCGGCGAAAATCTTGAATTGCTGCTGAATCTGCTGGAGCAATTTGCGGCCGCGCTGGATGCAGCAGCTGAAGAAGAAACTGGAGGAGTGAACGAAACATGTTGAAACTGAAGCGGTATATGAAGCCATATCTCGGGTTTCTGTTGGCCGCGGTCCTTCTGCTGTTCGGCCAGGCGATGCTGGAGCTGGAACTGCCCAATATGATGAGCAACATTGTAAACATCGGCATTCAGCAGGGCGGCATTACCCAGGCCGCGCCCGACGCCATCGACGCTGACGCCATGGCGCTGATGAAGCAGTTCATGTCCACAGAGGATCAGGCGGTAGTGGACGAAGCCTACAGTCCCTTCGACAGCCTGGCGGACACCGACAAGCTGTACAAAACCTATCCCGAGGCGGACGGAACCACCTTGGCTCTGACCGGAGACGGCAGCGCAGCCTCCGGCGCGTTCAGCCGTGCCTCTTACGCGCTTCTGCAGGTGTTGGAGCAGGTGGGTTCGCAAAGCGGACAGAGCTTTGGCGACGCTGATTCCAAAACCATGGACCTGTCCAGAATGAATGAACTGCTTCCCCTGCTGCAGCAGTTGCCCCGGCAGGTGGTGGACGATGCCATTGCCGCTTCGGCCGCCACACCGGACATGATGCTGGAGCAGACAGCCGCCGTATTCACCAAAAGCTTTTACGTGCAGCTGGGCGCGGACACCGACGCCATCCAGAACCGTTACATCTTCAGTACCGGCGCGAAAATGTTGGGTCTGGCCATTTTGCTCACAGCCTGCGCCATTGGCGCAGGGTTCTGCCTTGCCCGTATGGGTGCAGGCGTGGGCCGCGACCTGCGCCATGCCGTATTTGAGCGCGTGACCCATTTCAACAACGCGGAGATGGACCAGTTTTCCACCGCCAGCCTGATCACCCGCACCACCAACGACATCACCCAGGTGCAAACATTCCTTTCCATGGGCCTGCGCATGATGTGCTTTGCCCCCATCATGGGCATTGGCGGCCTGATCATGGGCCTGTCCAAATGCGTATCCCTGGCCTGGGTGCTGGCACTGGCATTGATTTTGATGCTGGGCCTGATCCTGATGCTGTTCACGGTGGCGCTGCCCCGCTTTAAAAAGATGCAGCAGCTGGTGGACCGGCTGAACCTGGTCAGCCGTGAGGAGCTGTCCGGCATGATGGTGGTTCGCGCCTTCGCCAACCAGGACTTTATGCAGAAGCGTTTTGACAAGGCCAACCGTGATCTGACATCCAACACGCTGTTCGTCAACCGCGCCATGACCATCATGCTGCCGTTCATGATGCTGGTGATGAACGGTGTCTCCCTGCTGATCGTCTGGTTCGGCGGTCATCAGATTGCGGAGAGCAACATGCAGGTGGGCGACATGATGGCCTTCATCCAGTACGCCATGCATGTGATCATGAGTTTCCTGTTCATCAGCATGATGTTCATCATGGTTCCCCGTGCCACCGTCTCGGCCGAGCGTATTTATGAGGTCATCACCACTGAAAGTTCCATCAAGGACCCCGAACAGCCCAAGCATCTGCCCGCCCGGCCCCAGGGCGTCATCCGCTTTGAGGATGTCAGCTTCCGGTACGAAGGGGCGGACGCCAACGTGCTGGAACACATCAGCTTCACCGCAAAACCCGGCGAGACCACTGCGTTCATCGGCTCCACCGGCTCCGGCAAGTCCACGCTGGTCAACCTGGTCCCCCGTTTTTACGATGTGAGCGAGGGCCGTATCACCATCGATGGCATCGATGTGCGTGACCTGACCCAGCATGAGCTGCGCGACGCCATCGGCTATGTGCCGCAGAAGGGCCTGCTGTTCTCCGGAACCGTGGCTTCCAACCTGCGTTATGCCGACGCCGAAGCCAGCGACGAAACGCTGCAGCGCGCCGCGGACGTGGCCCAGGCCACGGAGTTCATCCAGCAGCTGGAAGACGGGTTTGACACCGCCATCAGCCAGGGCGGCACCAACGTTTCCGGCGGACAGCGCCAGCGTCTTTCCATCGCCCGCGCGCTGGTGAAAAAAGCACCTGTGTATATCTTTGACGACACTTTCTCGGCGCTGGACTTCAAGACAGATGCCAAACTGCGCAAGGCCCTGGCCGGATACACCGAAAACTCCACCGTGCTGCTGGTGGCACAGCGTGTTTCCACCATCATGCACGCGCAGCAGATCGTTGTTCTGGACGAAGGCCGGGTAGCCGGCATCGGCACCCACAAGGAACTGCTGAAAACCTGCAAAACCTACCGCGAGATCGCGGAAAGTCAGCTTTCAAAGGAGGAATTGGCATAATGGCACACGCTGCACCTCAAGGCCCGCGCCCCGGCGGACGCGGCCCCGGCGCGATGATGCCGGGCGAAAAAGCCAAAGACTTCAAAGGCACCATGAAAAAGCTGCTGGCCTATCTGGGCAAGTTTCTGCCCAGCATCATCCTGGTTTTGGTCTGCGCCGCAGCTTCTACCATTTTTTCCATTTTCGGGCCCAAAATTCTGGGTCAGGCGACCACCAAACTGTTTGAGGGCGTGATCGCGCTTCTCACCGGCACGGGCACCATTGATTTCGATGCCATTGCCCAAATTCTGATATTCCTGCTGTGCCTGTACCTGATCAGTGCTCTGCTGAGTTATGTGCAGGGCTGGGTGATGGCCGGCGTGGCCACCAAACTCAGCTATTCCATGCGTCGGGACATCAGCAACAAAATCGACCGCATGCCCCTGGCCTACTTCGACCGTGTTCAGTCCGGTGAAGTGCTGAGCCGCATCACCAACGACGTGGACACTGTGACCCAGACGCTGAACCAGAGTCTCTCTCAGATCGTCTCCAACGTGACCATGATGGTGGGCGTGCTGTGCATGATGCTTTCCATCAGCCCCATCATGACGCTGGTGGCACTGTGCATTCTGCCCTTCAGCGTGCTGATCGTTATGAACGTGGTCAAACGCAGCCAGCCCTACTTCCAGCAACAGCAGGAATATCTGGGCCATGTGAACGGCCACGTGGAAGAGATGTACGGCGGCCATGTGATTGTCTCCGCCTTCAACGGCGAGGAAGACAGTCTGGCTACTTTTGACAAGCTCAACGAGCGGCTGTACACCTCCGCCTGGAAGAGCCAGTTCCTTTCCGGCATGATGATGCCTCTGATGAACTTTGTAGGCAACCTGGGTTATGTGGGCATCTGCGTGCTGGGCGGCTTCCTGTCTCTGAACGGAACCATCAGCGTAGGCGATATTCAGGCATTTATTCAGTATGTGCGCCAGTTCACCCAGCCCATTAACCAGATCGCCAACATCTCCAATGTGCTGCAGCAGACCGCAGCCGCGGCCGAGCGCGTGTTTGCCTTCCTGGAAGAGGACGAGGAAGCACCCGACACGCAGCAGCCCCTCTCCATGGACGTGGTCAAGGGCGAAGTGGACTTTGCCCATGTGCACTTCGGCTATGTGCCCGAGAAAACCATCATCAACGATTTCTCCGCCATCATCAAGCCGGGCCAGAAGGTGGCCATCGTCGGCCCCACCGGCGCGGGCAAGACCACCATGGTCAAACTGCTGATGCGTTTTTACGACGTATCCGGCGGTGCGATTTTGCTGGACAAATACAATGTGAAGCAGTTCCGGCGCAATGACCTGCGCGACATGTTCGGCATGGTTCTGCAGGACACCTGGCTTTACAACGACACCATTCGTGAAAACATCCGCTACGGCCGGCTGAACGCCACCGACGAAGAAGTGCTGGAAGCGGCCAAGGCCGCCCAGGTGGACCACTTCGTGCGCACCCTGCCCCATGGTTATGACACCGTGCTGAACGAGGACGCCACCAACATCAGCCAGGGCCAGAAGCAGCTTCTGACCATCGCCCGTACCATCATTTCCGAGCCGAAAATTCTGATTTTCGACGAGGCCACCAGCAGCGTGGATACCCGTACGGAAATCGCTATTCAGAAGGCGATGGACCATCTGATGGAGGGCCGCACCAGCTTCATCATCGCTCACCGCCTGTCCACCATCCGCGACGCGGATGTGATCCTGGTCATGCGGGACGGCGACATTGTGGAGACCGGCAACCACGAGGAACTGCTTGCCAAAGGCGGTTTCTATGCCGAGCTGTACAACAGCCAGTTTGCTTCTCCCGACGACGAGGCCGTCTAAAAACCAAACGCCCCGGACTTTGTGTCCGGGGCGTTTTTGCAGCAGGGGTTCCGACAAAAAAGGACCGCTTCCAAAGAAGCGGTCCTTTTTCATGCAAAAGAGAGATTAGCCCTGCTCTTTCATTTTGGCGAAGCACTCGCTGCAGTACACAGGACGGTCCTCGCGGGGTTTGAAGGGCACGCGGGCCTCTTTGCCGCAGGATGCGCACACGGCGGTGAACATCTCGCGGGTGCCACGGGTGGCGTTCTTGCGGGCATCACGGCAAGCTTTGCAGCGCTGCGGCTCGTTCTCAAAGCCACGGCTTGCATAGAACTCCTGCTCACCGGCGGTGAACACGAACTCCTGGCCGCAATCTTTGCATACTAAGGTTTTGTCTTCGAACATAATGGGTATCTCCATTCATTAGTATTTGCCCGCGGAAGGATTTAAACCGACACCTTTGATCTGGGACCAACGCTCTGACTTTAAGCTACTAAGGGCATATAAAAGACGCATCCGCGTCTTAAAAACATTATTTGAGTTTTGCTCGCACACGCTGAAGGGCATTGTCCACGGCTTTTTCGGAAAGATTCAGCCGCGCGCCGATCTCCCCATAGCTGCACCCGTCCAGAAACAGGGCCAGCACCTGCTTTTCCCGCCGGGAAAGCCGGGTCTCAATGCTGTGCAGCATGCTGGAATACGCCTCCTGCGCCTCGGTCTGTTCTTCCGGCCCGGGCGCCGCCTGGCTGTCTTCCAAAGGCACAAACTCATTCAGGGGCGCATGCTTGCGGCGGCTTGCCGCCCGCTGCGCATCCGTGATGGCGTTCTGCACACACACGTTGGCGTACGTGGAAAAGGAAGCTTTGGCGTCGGCGTCATAATTTTCAATGGCATGGAACAGGCCGATCAGCCCTTCCTGCACCGCATCGTCAAAGGCCAGACCCGGACAGACAGCACGGGCTGCCAGCGCACGAATGGCCGGCATCTGCCATGTGATCAGCGCTGCCAGCGCCGGTTCATCGCCCGCGCGAGCACAGCGCAATTTGTGCTTCAGTTCGGAATCTTCCATTTCATTTCCCCGCATACGTGCTACGTTTCCCATTTTACCAGTCATCGTTTAAAAGTCAAGCAAAATCCTGTTTCTGGCAGAACTTTGTTGTATCCTCACAAAGAAAACCCGGCAGCTATTGGGCAAAACTTCCAGTTGTCTGTTCCTGCTGCGGCGACATTTCCCGAACGGTGACGTTTCGGATCCATTTTCCGCTGCGCAGGCGAAAAAACGAGAAGATGGATTTGAACACGCTGTCGCTGCGCAGACACAGGTACACCACGGTGACCGGCATCTTCCAGACCACCCCGGTCAAAAAGCCCAGCGGCAGCGCGATGAGCCACAGGGTGCCGCACTCGTTGTAAAAAGCAAAGCGCGTATCGCCGCCGCCCCGCAGCACGCCCACAATGCACGTCACATCAAAGCCGATGACCAGCTGCAAAAGCGCCAGCTCCCGAATCAGCGACGCGGCCGCCTCCCGGGTCTCGGGCGTGACATGGTAAAAATTCAGGAACAGCGGGCCCACCAGCAGCAGGAACACACAGTTCACCACGCTGACCGCCACCGCCAGCAGCAACAGTGTATTGGCCACTTTCTGCACGCGGGCACGGCTTCCCTCGCCCACGGTCTTGCCTGTGATGACGGCCGCGCCGTTGGCAGCTCCCGAAAGCGTCACAAACGCCAGCTGGTTCAAAATGCCCACAATGCTGTATGCCGCCATAAACACACTGCTGATCTGCCCGATGATCACGCTGATCATGGAGAAGCCCACGCCCCACAGCATCTCATTGCCCAGAACCGGAAGGCTGTGCTCCATGTAGCTGGGCAGCAGATCTCTCTCCCGGTGCAGGCAGTCGCCCAGGCGGAAGCCCACCACCTTCTCGCGGCGGTACATGTACACCAGCACCATGGCCAGCTCGGAGCAGCGGGCGATCACCGTGCCCACGGCAGCGCCCCGCACTTCCAGCCGCGGTGCGCCGAAAGCGCCGAAAATGAACACGTAGTTGAAAAACACATTCACAAAGAAGCTGATGGCATAGATGACCGCGCTGACCTTTACCTGTTCCACCGCCCGCAGGCTCATCATATAGTTGTTGGAAATGCTGTACGGCAGGTAGGAGAACACCACCAGCGTCAGATAGGACACCGCCGCCTGGACGATGGCCTCGTCCTTTGTGTAAAACCGGGCGATGGTTTCCGGAATCAGCAGGCAGATCACCGTCACAGTCAGGGAAGCCACAAACACCAGTTGCATACTGATGCGCATGACTTTCCGGATGCTGGCGGTATCTTTCCGGCCCCAGTACTGGGCGATCAGCACGCCGCCGCCCGAAGAGAGCCCGAAGCCCAGAGACATCAGAATGGCAAAGGGCTGGCCGCCCACATTGGCCGCGCTGATGGCCACGTCTCCAAAACTGCCCAGCATCACGCTGTCCATCATATTCACGCCGAAGCTGATCATGTTCTGCAGCGCGATGGGGATGGAAATGGCAAGCAGCGACGCAAAAAAGCGCCGGTCCAAAATCAAATAGCGTCTCAGTGTCTGTCCCATGCTTATATCCCCTTTATGACTCCTTTTTCTCTCCCTTCGGCTGTTTCATGGTCAGGGAGATTCTCTTTTTGGCCACATCCACGCTCAGCACCCAGACGGTGACCACGTCTCCCACCTTCAACACCTCGCCGGATGGCGGATAAACCGGTTGGAGATCTGGCTGATGTGCACGAGGCCGTCCTGATGGACGCCGATGTCCACGAACGCCCCGAAATCAATGACATTGCGCACGGTGCCCTTCAGTTCCATGCCGGGCACAAGGTCTTTCATATCCATCACATCGGTGCGCAGAAGCGGCTTGGGCAGACTGTCGCGCATGTCCCGCCCCGGGCGCAGGATCTCGGCGATGATGTCCTCCAGGGTGGGCACGCCCACGCCCGTCTGCCGCGCCAGTTCTTCCATGCCCATGGCCCGTGCCTTTTCCGGCAGGGTCTGCACGGCGCTGGTTCCGATGTCCTGTGCCGAAAAGCCGCACAGCTCCAGCAGTTTTTGCGCCGCCTCATAGCTTTCGGGATGAACGGCAGTGGCATCCAGTTTGTTTTTGGCGCCCGGCACCCGCAAAAAGCCCGCGCACTGCTCAAAGGCCTTGGGCCCCAGCTTGGAAACCTTCAAAAGCTGTTTGCGGGTGGTGAAGGCACCGTTTTCCTCCCGGTACTGCACAATGTTTTTGGCTGTGGCCGCCGTCAGGCCGGCCACCCGGTTCAGCAGCGGCGCCGAAGCGGTGTTCAAATCCACGCCCACCGTGTTTACGCAGGCTTCCACCACGCCGTCCAGCGCAGCGGACAACTGGGCCGGGGGCATGTCGTGCTGGTACTGGCCCACACCCACCGCTTTGGGATCGATTTTCACCAGTTCCGCCAGGGGGTCCTGCAGGCGGCGGGCAATGGACACCGCGCTGCGCAGGTTGACGTCATATTCCGGAAATTCTTCAGCAGCCAGCTTGGAGGCGGAGTACACGCTGGCGCCCGCCTCGCTGACCACCATGTAGCTGACCGGACGGTCCAGCTCACTGATGACCTGCGCCGCAAAAATCTCGGTTTCTTTGCTGGCGGTGCCGTTGCCGATGGCGATGATCTCCACTCCGTGCTTTTCAATGAGAGCCTTCACCTTCCGCTTAGCTTCCTCCACGCGCTTGAACTCCGGCACCGGATAGATGACCGCGGTGTCCAGCACTTTTCCGGTGGGGTCCACCACAGCGGTCTTGCAGCCCATGCGATAGCCGGGGTCCAGCCCCATGGCCACCTTGCCTTTGATGGGCGGCTGCAGCAGCAGCTGTTCCAGATTTTTCGAGAATACGCGGATGGCACCCTCGCAGGCTTTTTCCGTCAGACCGGCCCGCACTTCCCGCTCCAGGCTGGGATGGATCAGCCGTGCGTAGGCATCGGCCGCGGCCTCGCGCACCTGCTGGCCGCACAGGGACTGATTTTTCACCGTGCGCCGCAGCACCAGATCCAGCGCGCGGTCGCTCTCCACTTCCACGCTGACTTTCAAAAAGCCCTCGCGCTCGCCCCGGTCCACGGCCAGCACCCGGTGCCCCGCCATTTTGGAGGCCGGCTCGGAATAATCGTAATAACCGGCGTACACGCTGTCCTCGTCCTTCTTGGCCGCCTTGCTGGCGACCCGCGCAGTGGCAGTGTAGAAATTGCGCAGCGCGGCACGGATCTCCGCCGCGTCGGAAATGTTCTCTGCCAGAATATCCCGCGCGCCGGCCAGTGCCGCATCCACATCGGGTACCTCATCCTTGACAAAGTCCGCGGCCAGCAGACGGGGATCGTCGCCGGTGCGCTGTTCGCCGATGCGCAAAGCCAGCGGTTCCAGTCCTCTGGCCTTGGCCATGCTGGCCCTTGTTTTCCGCTTGGGTTTATAGGGGCGGTAGATGTCCTCCACTTCCGCCAGCGTGGCCGCCTTCTCCAAAGCGGCGGCCAGTTCGTCGGTCATGGCGCCCTGCTCGGTAATGGAATTTGCCACGGCGGCCTTCTGGTCATCCAGTTTGCGCAGATAGGAAAGCCGCTCTTCCAGCTGGCGCAGTTTCTGATCGTCCATGCTGCCGGTGGCCTCTTTGCGGTAACGGGCGATGAACGGAATGGTATTTCCCTCGTCGATCAGTTCCACAGCCGCCTGCACACGGGCAGGGTCCAGCTCCAGTTCTTTTGCAATGATCTGTGCGTGTTTTGTCATGGTATTTCCCTCAACTTATTGTTTCTTTTTCCGGCGGCCGGCCAGAACCACGGCTCCGTACACCGCCCAGACGACCAGAGCGGTCACCGAAACGGTGGCGCTGGCGCGCAGACCCGGCGTCTCGTACTGGAATTCGATGGTGCTCTCCCCGGCCGGGCACAGCACCGCGCACATGCCGCCGGAAACCTTCTCCACAGTGACCGGCTCTCCGTTGACGGTGGCACTCCAGCCTTTGTCATAAGGCACGCTGAAGAACACCAGATTGTCCGAAGAAAGTTCGATGGATGCGGTGAAACCGGAGCCATCCGCCTCGAACTGGGTGACGGCTGTGGTGCGGCGCTTGTTCACGTCCCAGACGTACCCGTCATAATCCAGCCCCACCAGATCGTCGTTGGTCACCTGCTCCATCAGATGGCCGTAGGTTTCGGCCTGCTCTTCGCTGAGGCCGATGGCGCGCACCAGCATGTTGGCCCGGTCGGATTCCGACATGGTCATCAGCGTGATCGAATCGCTTTCGCCTTCTTCGTCCCCCATGAGGATGTATTTGTCATAGGCGAAGCCCATGGGCAGTTCATTTTCATTATAATAGTAAGCATAGGTGTCATCCGAGAAGGCATAGGAGTACCCGTAGGAACCGTATTTCTCCTCATACTCGGCGGATTTGTCCAGCGGCATCATCACATACTTGACGCCCAGCAGACCCCGCAGCGCATATTTTTCGTGCTCGGGTTTGGAGGAAACGTCCCGCTTGACACCCAGGTTGGGATAAAACTCCATGATGGAAGGCGACACCGTACTGTTAAAGCACAGAAGCGCCGGGCGTTTCATCCAAAGGCTCAGATTGTCGTAACACTCGTACGTATCCACACGGTAGAAGCTGTCATCCGGCCACTGAATGTTCTGGGCCGCCTCATAGCATTCCGAGCGATAGTCCTTGTCGCCCTCCCACTGGGGGAACTTGCCCAGGCTGATGTGGACCACCGAATAAAACACGGAAAAGCCCAGGATCACCGCCAGCATGATCGTGGTCATCCGCCGGCGCTGATCACCCCAGAAGCGGATCACACCGTACAAAAGCAAAAGCCCCAGGATGGCCGTGAGATACGTGAGCCAGAACTGCGACTGCCGCTGCACCACACCGATGCTCCAGGAGCCGTCCTCTTCTTTGGGCACCAGCGCAAACACCGCGTAGGCCAGCGTGATGGCGGCCACCGGTTTGAAGCCTTTTTTCCAGTCGATGTCCTCATCCTCAAAGGTGTGCATGGTGGCGGCGCACAAAATCAGGATGGGCATATAGTACCAGCGGGCGTAGTAGCTGGAGTTCAGTGCGTAAAACGCCGAGTTCAGCACCGGGACCATGGCCATGAAAAAACAGACCAGCAGAATGCGCTTCCAGGGCGTTTTTTCCCGGCAGCGCAGATAGGCCATGCTGCCCACAAAGCCCACCACCGGCAGATAGGCCGTCATGCTGGTGTGCTTGATGACTGCATCGGTGAAAATGTTGGGCAGATAGGTGGGGTCCGGCGGCAGGAACAGCGAGGTAAAAATGGCAAAATACTGCTGCACCCGGCCGTACAAAAGCAGACCGAACCCGTTGGAGACGTCCACCGTGCGGGGATTGTCCATCAGGCTCAGCGCCGCGGGCCACAGCAGCACGCAGCCCATGGCCACGCCCAGCAGGGATTCAAAGGCCAGCAGGAAAAACTTCTTCGGCCGCCGGATGCGGTAGTCCCGGCAGGAGAGTTTTGCAAAAAAGTAGATGAACAGAAATACGATCTGGCCGGCGAAGAAGAAATAGTTGTTGACCAGATTCAGGGCCACTGTCACCGGGAACAGCGCGTGAACGTCTTCGTACATGTATTTGTCCAGCGCCCACAGCAGCAGCGGGAACAGCGCGATGCAGTCCACAAAATGGTTGAAGAAGGTGTTGTACACCGTGAACCCGGAGAACGCGTACAGACATGCGGCGATCACGGCCCAGCTTTTGGTTTTTGCATAGCGGTGCAGCCACATGTAAGCCGTCAGGCCGCACACGCCGAATTTCAGGATCAACAGCGGAACCATCAAAAAGGGAAGCGTCTTGGCGGGGAACAGCGTGCTCAGCCAGAAAAAGGGCGACCCCAGCAGATAGAAGGAATAAGAGTTCACTGCGGAAGAGCCCAGGTCCGTCTCCCAGCTCCACTGCCCGGCGGAGTTCTTGACAAAGTCGTTCATATAGGCGTAGAACGGGATCTGCTGCGAGTTGAAGTCGCCGCAGTACTGGAACAGCCCCTTGTCAATGACCACAAAGGGCAGATAAATCAGCGCGGCGGTGGCCACGCAGATGAGGAACGTAAACAGATACCCGTTTCCCAGATTTTCACGTTTCAGAGTTTTCATTTGCGCATACTCCCGGTTGTGTTATAATAGCCCCAAAGCCCCCGGCCTGCGCCCGGGGCTCTGTCTGCCTTGCCGCGGAACCCCGAAGCCGGGTTTCCGCTATCCTAAAAACGAAGGAAAGAGAGGAAATCTTCCCATGAATGTCTATCCGTTCAATGCGTTGGTGGCACGGATGAAATACATTTCCCGCTGGGGGCTGATGCGGTCTTCCCGCACAGAGACCCTCAGCGAACACACGGCGGATGCGGCCATTCTGGCGCACACGCTGTGCCTTATCGCCCAAAAGGAGTTTGGCCGGAATGTGCGGCCTGAAACCGTGGCCGTGGCCGCGTTGTACCATGACGCCAGCGAAATCATGACCGGCGACATGCCTACGCCCGTCAAGTATAAGACCGAACCGCTGCGCCGCGCCTACAAAGCGCTGGAAAAAGACGCGGCCCTTTCCATGGCGGGGCTGCTGCCCGAAGCGCTGCGCCCGGAGATGGAAGGGTATCTTACAGGGGACGTGCTGACGGACAAGGAAAAGCAGCTGCTGAAAGCCGCCGACCGCCTGTCCGCGTACATCAAGTGCATTGAGGAAGAGCGGGCCGGCAACCGGGAATTTTCCGGCGCGAAGGCGCAGCAGGAAGCCGCCATCGCCGCCATGCAGTGCCCGGAAGCCGACTATTTTCTGGCCCATATGCTGCCCTGCTACCACTGGACGCTGGACGAGTTGAGCGCGGGTGAAAAAACGCCGTGAGCCTTACTCCTGCAAGGCCCAGGCGTGTTCAATGACTTTGTCCAGATCGGTGAAATGGACCATGGAGCAGCACTCCCGCCGCAGACTGGCGGCGCCCCGCAGCCCGTGCATGTACCAGGCGGCGTGGGTGCGCGCCTGCTGCATGGCCACCCGCTCGCCCTTGTCCTCGCACATGTCGTAAATGTGCTTGCGCAGCGTGGCAAAGCGCTGGTTCAGGCTGGGCGGCGCGGGGATCTCCTGGCCCATGAGCGCGGCGCGGATCTGTCCGAACAGCCAGGGGTTGCCCATGGCCCCGCGGCCCACGGCCACACCGTCGCACTCGGTTGCGCGCAGCAGCGCCAGCGCCCCTTCGGCACTGGTCACATCGCCGTTGGCCAGCACCGGAATGCGCACCGCCGCCTTGATCTTCGCAATCTCCTCTTCGTGGATGCCGGGGTTGTACATCTCCTGCCGGGTGCGCCCGTGCACGGTCAGCATGCAGATGCCCGCATCCTCACAGCGTTTGGCTACTTCCACGCCGGTCAGCGTGTCCATGTCCCAGCCGATGCGCAGCTTGGCGGTGACCGGATACGCCCCCGCGTTTTTCACCACCGCCTGCGCCACCTGCCCGGCCAGCTGCGGATCTTTCAGCAGCGCGGACCCCGCCCCGGAACCGGTGATCTTCGGCGCGGGACAGCCCATGTTGATATCCAGAAAATCAAACGGCACGTGATATTTGCCGCCGGCGGTCATGGCCGCCGCCTCACCCATGGACTGGGGCTCGGCCCCGAACAACTGAATTCCGTACGGCGCGCTGCCGCCGCCCCCGGCCATCAGCCGCGGGCTTTTTTTGTCGCCGAAGGTCAGTGCCTTGGCGCTCACCATTTCACTGACCGTGCAGCTGGCACCGTGCTGTGCACACAGAATGCGCATGGTCGTATCCGTCACGCCCGCCATGGGGGCCAGCGCAGCGCCCGGCGCAAGGGTCAGTGTTCCCATTTGAATTGCATGTTTCAACTTTTCCATAACTTAGTTATTGTATCATATATTTCGGTTTTATGGTATAATATTTTCAAATTGCCGCACATGCGGCCCATCAACAAAACATCGGAGGTCCCACCTTGAAACTTCTTGTACTGGATGGAAACAGCATCGTGAACCGTGCCTTCTACGGCATCAAGCTCCTGACCACCAAGGACGGCCGCTACACCAACGCCCTTGTGGGCTTCATGAACATTCTTTTGAAACTGCAGGCCGAGCAGAACCCGGACGAAGTGGCCATCGCCTTTGACTTGAAGGCGCCCACCTTCCGGCACAAATTGTACGACGGCTATAAGGCCCAGCGCAAAGGCATGCCCCAGGAACTGGCCGATCAGATGCCTGTGCTGAAAGAGCTGCTGGCGGACCTGGGATATCAGATGGTCACCTGCGAAGGATACGAGGCCGACGACATTCTGGGTACGCTCAGCGCCGCTTGCGAAGCCCGGGGCGATGAGTGTGTGCTGGCCACCGGTGACCGGGACTCGCTGCAGCTGATCGGGCCGCACACCACGGTGCTGCTGGCCTCCACACAGATGGGCAAAAGCGTGACCATTCCCATGGACGAAGCCGCCGTGCAGGAAAAATACGGCGTTTCCCCCCGGCAGCTGATCGACGTGAAAAGCCTGATGGGCGACACGTCCGACAACATTCCCGGCGTGACCGGCGTGGGTGAAAAAACCGCGCTGGCTCTGATCCAGGCCTTCGGCTCTCTGGCGGGCGTGTATGAAAATCTGGATGACGCGCGCATCAAAAGAGGTGTGCGGGAAAAGCTTGTCCGGGACAAAGCTCAGGCCGAGATGAGCCTGACGCTGGCCCGCATCGACCGGGCAGCGCCTGTTCCCACCGAACCCGGCGCTTATCAGCGCACACAGCCCGACGCGGCTGCGGCCAGCGCCCTTCTGACCGGGCTGGAGATGTATTCCACGTTGGAAAAACTGCATCTGGAGGCGGCTTCCGCCCCACAGCAGACCGCTGCGCCTCTGCCCCAGACGGCCCTTCAGCCCCTGACACAGGCGCCGGAGATCGGCCGCGTCTTTCTGTATTTCCAGCAAGATGCCCCTATTATTGTATATTCCGAAAACGTTTATACTTCCAGTATAGATTCGGAAGCATTTCTGGACCTGCTGGCCAATGACCGGGTGCAGAAGGAATGCTTTGACGCCAAGGCGTTTTACCGCGCGGCTTTGCGGGCGCAGCGGCACGCCCGGGGCATTGTGTTTGACGCAAAGCTGGCGGCCTATCTTCTGAACCCGTCGGCCAGCGAATATTCCATTGCACATCTGGCGGGCGCCTATGGCGCGTCGCCCTCTTTTGCCTGCGCGGATGCCCCGGACGCCCCCTGTCTGGAGCCTTTGTGCGATGCGCTGCGAAGCGCTTGCGCCCAGCAGGGCATGGAATCGCTGCTGAACGACATGGAGCTGCCCCTTGCGGAAGTGCTGGCCGAGATGGAGCATACCGGCATTCAGGTGGACAAAGAGGGCATTGAAGCCTTCGGCCGGGAACTGCAGGCGGCGCTGACCGCCGAACTGGCCGCCATCTATGAGGAAGTGGGCTACGAGTTCAACGTAAACAGCCCCAAGCAGCTGGGCAAAGCGCTGTTTGAGGACCTGGGCCTGCCCACCCGCAAAAAGACCAAGAGCGGATACTCCACCAGCGCGGATGTGCTGGAAAGTCTGCGCCGGTATACGCCGGTCATCGACCACATTCTGCAATACCGCACCTATCAGAAGCTGAACTCCACCTATGTGGAAGGGCTTTTGAAGGTGATCGGGCCGGACGGGCGCATTCACTCCACCTTCAATCAGACGGAAACCCGCACGGGCCGCATCTCTTCCAACGAACCGAACCTGCAGAACATCCCCGTGCGCACAGAACTGGGCAGCCGGTTCCGCCGGTATTTCACTGCCTGTGAGGGCTGCACGCTGCTGGACGCGGATTACAGCCAGATCGAGCTGCGCATCATGGCCCACATTTCGGGCGATGAGCACATGCGGCAGGCCTTTGCCGACGGCGAGGACATCCACCGGGCTACGGCCGCCCGCATTTACGGCGTTTCGCCCCAGGACGTGACCCCGGCCATGCGCTCGTCGGTGAAAGCCATCAACTTCGGCATCATCTACGGAAAAGGCGCGTACAGTCTGTCCCAGGATCTGGGCATTTCCGTGAAGGAAGCCGAGGCGTTTATTCAAACCTATCTGGGTGCCTATCCCAAAGTGAAGGAATACATGGATGCCACCGTTGCCTTCGGCAAGGAACACGGTTACGTGGCCACCCTGTACGGGCGGCGCCGGGTCCTGCCGGAACTGGCGTCCAGCAATTTCAACGTGCGCGCCCAGGGTGAGCGCATGGCGCTGAACACCCCCATTCAGGGAACTGCCGCGGACGTGATCAAGCTGGCCATGGTGCGTGTGTTCCGCCGTCTGCGGGACGAGGGATTGCGCGCCCGGCTGATCCTGCAGGTACACGACGAACTGATTGTGGAGTGCCCGCTGGAAGAACAGAAACAGGCCGCCCGGATTCTGGGCGAAGAGATGCGAAAAGCGGCGGACCTCTCGGTGCCGCTGGTCGCGGATGTAAACAGCGGCGACACCTGGTACGCCGCCAAGGGATGAGCCCGCTGATCCGCCCCATGGCCCCGGGCGACGCGGCGCAGGCTGCCGCGCTGGAAGCACGGGTGCCCGATTCCTGGAGCGAGGAATCCATCCGGGAGACGCTGGCCGAAGGCCACTGCTGTGTGGCGGAAGCGGACGGCCGGCTGATGGGGCTCTGCCTGTGCGGACTGGTGCTGGACGAGGCCTCGATCTATGCGGTGACCGTGGCCGAGGACATGCGCCGCCGGGGTGTGGCCCGGGCCATGCTGCAATGGATGCTGGCGCACCTGGCCGACCAGGGCGCCAAGACCGTATTTCTGGAAGTGCGCGCCCAAAACGAACCGGCCCGGGCGCTGTACCGGGCGCTGGGGTTCACGCAGGTGGGGCTTCGGCGCGGTTTTTATCGTGACCCCGCCGATGACGCGGTGCTGATGAAAAAGGAGCTGTGAGGAAATGGAGCTTGTGTTGAAAATCGTGGGCATCGTTTTTCTGATCATGGGCGCGGTGTTCGGCGCACTGGGTCTGGTGCTTGTGTATGCTCTGCACTTTTCTCCGATGCTGCTTTTCTGCCTTCTGGGCGGTATTTTTCTGGCAGTGGGCATCGGCCTGCTGACTGCACGGAGCCGGATGCGCCGCCGCAGGGAGCAGCTTCTGGAAGAGGGGCAGCGCATCAACGCCGACATTGTGGAAATCGGCTACGATACGCGCGTCAACGTCAACGGCCGGTACCCGCTGGTCATTCGCTGCCAGGCTGTGAACCCGGAGGACGGGCACGTCTACGTATTTCAAAGCCAGCCCTTCTGGTTCGACCCCGCACCGTTTCTGGGCGAGCGGACCCAGCTTCCGGTGTATGTGGACCCGGACAACTACCGCCACTACGCCGTGGATACACAGGGCATTGTGCCCGAGAAGGGCTGAGGAAGGAAGGACAACATGAAAATCTTGGGCATTGAATCAAGCTGCGACGACACCTGTGCCGCTGTGGTGGAGGACGGACGCCGGCTTTTGTCAAACTGCATCGCCTCCAGCGCGCAGGAACAGAATCTGTACGGCGGCGTGGTGCCGGAAATTGCCAGCCGGCGGCATATTGAAAACATCTCCGGCGTGGCGCAAAGCGCGCTGGACGATGCAGGGCTTTCCATGGAAGACATCGACGCAGTGGCCGTGACCTTTGCCCCCGGGCTGATCGGTGCCGTGCTGGTGGGCGTCAACTTTGCCAAAGGACTCAGCTACGCCGCCGAAAAGCCTTTGATTCCGGTGCACCATCTGCGGGGCCATGTGGCCGCGCTGTATCTGACCCACCCGGAACTGGAGCCGCCCTTTTTGTGCCTGGTGGCCAGCGGTGGACACAGCCACATCGTCTGGGTTGAAAGCTATACCAAATTCAAGGTGCTGGGGCGCACGGTGGACGACGCCGCGGGCGAAGCCTTCGACAAAGTGGCCCGCACGCTGGGCCTGGGCTATCCCGGCGGGCCGGCGGTCAGCAAGGCTGCTCTGGGCGGAAACCCCAAGGCATACCCCCTGCCCACACCCCATGTGGAAGGCAAATACAACGTAAGTTTTTCGGGCCTGAAAACCGCGGTGCTGAACACGGTGAACCACGTGCGGATGCGGGGCGAGGAAATCAGCGTGCCCGACATGGCCGCCAGTTTCCAGCAGCGCATCACCGATATTCTTGCCGAAAAGCTTTTGCTGGCGGCCGGTGACCTGGGCGCGAAAAAAATCTGTCTGGCGGGCGGCGTAGGTTCCAACCTGGCGCTGCGCCAGAAGCTGGAAAAAGGCGCAAAGCGCCTTTCCGCCCGGCTGTATCTGCCGGAACTGAAGCTGTGCGGCGACAACGCGGCCATGGTGGCGGCCCAGGGCTATTACGAATATCTGGACGGAAACGTGGCGGACCTTTCGCTGAACGGCCTACCCACACTGAACATCGATTACCGTTAAAAAAGAGGCGGGACGCATAAGCGTCCCGCCTCTTTTCGTTTCAGGGTGAATTATACTATCAAGTGCAACACTTTAGGGAAATAAAAAGGAGTTCATACAGCCCCCTGTGGTAGAATGAAG
>NZ_JBBMFA010000062.1:0-21576 GCF_040096265.1 Ruthenibacterium intestinale | reverse complement strand
CCCCCCCCCCCCCCCCCCCCCCCCCCCCCCCCGCCCCGGTTTTTCTGTGTGCGAAGCCCGGTTGACAGCCCCCTGTAAGCGGGCGTATGATGATACGGATTGGAGGAATGAAGGGTGGCAACCATTTTTCTGGCGCTCATTTATGCGTCGTTTATCAGCCTGGGCCTGCCGGACGCAGTGCTGGGCGCGGCCTGGCCTGTTATGGGAAAGGAGCTGGCCGTGCCCGACGGGTATGCGGGCCTGGCGTCCATGGTCGTGGCCGCAGGTACGGTGGTGTCCAGCCTGCTGGCGGACCGCATGCTGTCCCGGTTCGGCACCGGGCGGGTCACGGCCGTCAGCGTGGGGATGACCGCGGCTGCGCTGCTGGGCTACAGCTGTGCCCCCAGCTTCGGCTGGCTGCTGGTGCTGGCCCTGCCGCTGGGCCTGGGCGCGGGCGCGGTGGACACGGGCCTGAACAACTTTGTGGCGCTGCACTATCAGGCGCGCCATATGAACTGGCTTCACTGCTTTTGGGGCCTGGGGGCCATGCTGGGACCGCTGGTCCTGGCGGGCGTGCTGGAAAAACCCGGCGGCTGGCGCACCGGTTACGGCATTTTGTCCGGCATGCAGTGGGTGCTGGTGTCGATTCTGGTGCTGACGCTGCCGCTGTGGAAACGCTTTGGTGACAGCGGCCCCGCCCGGCAGGCGGCGCGCCGCCCGGGCGCGGGCAGTGTGGTGCGGCGGCCCGGCGCAGCCGCCCAGATGATGAGCTACTTCTTTTACTGCACCATCGAGTCCACCACCGGTCTGTGGACCGCCACCTGGCTGGTGGATTGCCGGGGCGTGGGCGTGTCCACGGCCGCGGCCTGGGTTTCGCTGTATTATCTGGGCATCACGGGCGGGCGCTTTCTCAGCGGCTGTGTGACCCGCTGGTGCTCCACCAATACGCTGATCCGCCTGGGCGAGGGTGTGTGCATGACGGGCATGGCGGCACTGGTGCTGCCGCTGCCCGTGTGGGTCTGTCCGGTGGCGCTGGTGTTCATCGGGCTGGGGTATGCGCCCGTTTATCCGGGTATGATGCATGAGACGCCCCGCCGCTTCGGCGAGGACTGCTCGCAGGCCATGATCGGCCTGCAGATGGCCAGCGCGTATTTGGGCTCCACGCTGATGCCGCCGCTGTTCGGCGTGCTGGCAGGCGTTGTGAGCGTGGGATTGCTGCCCTGGTTTTTGCTGGCGGGCGCGGCGCTGCTGACGCTGTGCGGCGAGCGCACCATCCGCAGCACCCGGCACATCGAAAAAGAAGGCGTTTGAAATGTGGCTTTTTTCGCGGCGGGTTCGGCGTTTTTCGCGGGCATTACCGCCGTGCTTTCCAAGTGCGGCGTGCGCCGCACGGATTCGGACGTGGCCACGGCGGTGCGCACCGCCGTAGTGCTGGCCTGTGCCTGGGTCATGGTGTGGATCACCGGCGCGCCCCTGGGCCCCGTACCGGCCGGCGCGTGGCTGTTCCTGGTGCTGTCGGGCCTGTCCACAGGCGCGTCCTGGGTGTGCTACTTCCGGGCACTGGCCAGGGGCGACGTCAGCCGGGTGGCCCCGGTGGACAAGTGCAGCACCGGCCTGACCGTGGTGCTGGCCTTTTTGCTTTTGGGCGAGCCGGTCACGCTGTGGAAACTGGCGGGGCTGGTGTGCGTCACCGTGGGCGCTGTGGTCATGGCGTACCGGCCCGGTGCGCCCAAAGGTCCGGCGGGCGGTTCCTGGCTGATGTGGGCGGTGCTCTCGGCGGTGTTCGCCAGCCTCAGCTCCATTTTCGGAAAGGTGGGCATGGCGGGCGTTGATTCCAACCTGGGCACGGCGCTGCGCACCGCCGTGGTGCTGGTCTTCGCCTGGACGCTGGTGCTGGTGCGGGGCAAGGGACAGCTGGTGCGCGCCATTCCGCCGGGAGAGGGGCGCTTTCTGGTGCTGTCGGGCCTGTCCACGGGCGCGTCCTGGCTGTGCTACTACAAGGCGCTGCAGTCCGGTCCGGCCAGTGTGGTGGCCCCGGTGGACCAGCTGAGCATTCTGGTCACCACGGCGGTCTCCGCTGCGGTGCTCCATGAGCCTGTCACCCGAAGGACCGCCGCGGGTCTTGTGTGCCTGCTGGCAGGCGTTTTGTGTATGCTGATTTGAAATTTTCTCTTGAAAAATGCGGCCAATCGCAGTATAGTGATAAAGAACAAACGGATCATCTTTCAAAAGGGAGCTCGCAAACGGGCTGAGAGGAAGCTGTGCGCTTCGACCTGTGACCTGATTTGGGTAATGCCAACGTAGGGAAATCATTCCACGCTGTGAACATCACGGAGCGTCTTTTCCTTGCGGAAAGGTGCTCCGTGATTTTTTTAACTGGAGGAATGTTTTTATGTTCGGAACCTGCCTGGAAAACGTGCGCGCACGCACGCCCCTTGTGCACAACATCACCAATTACGTCACGGTCAACGACGTGGCCAATATCCTGCTGGCCAGCGGCGCCAGCCCCATCATGTCCGATGACGTGGGCGAGGTGGAGGAGATCACCACCATCTGCGCCGGTCTGAACATCAACATCGGCACCCTGAACGCCCGTACCATCCCCGCCATGTTCGCCGCGGGCAAAAAGGCCTGCCAGCTGGGTCACCCCGTTCTGCTGGACCCGGTGGGCGCGGGGGCCAGCTCTCTGCGCACCAACACCGCGCGCCAGCTGACGGAGCAAATCGACTTTACCGTGATCCGGGGCAACATCTCGGAACTGAAGGCACTGGTGGCGGGCAGCGGTTCCACCAAAGGCGTGGACGCGGACGTGGCCGACGCCGTCACCGAGGACAACCTGGCCGAGGGCGTGGCCTTTGCCAAAGCGGCCGCCGCGCGCTTCGGCTCCATTGTGGCCATCACCGGCGCCATCGACCTGGTGGCCGACGCCAACACCTGCTATGTGATCCGCAACGGACGGCCGGAGATGGGCCGCATCACCGGCACCGGCTGCCAGCTGTCCGGCCTGCTGACCGCCTATCTGGCCGCCAACCCCGGCAACGAGCTGGAAGCTGCCGCCGCGGCCGTGTCCTCCATGGGCCTGGCAGGCGAACTGGCCTGGGCGCGCATGAACCCGGACGACGGAAATTCCACCTATCGCAACCGCATCATCGACGCCATCGATCACATGGACGGCGCGACGCTGAACGGAGGAGCCAAGTATGAAGTGCGATAAAAAAGACCTGCTGCTGTACGGCGTCACCGACCGCACCTGGCTGGACGGCCGGGATCTGGCAGACGTGGTGGAGCAGTCCATTCTGGGCGGCGTCACCATGGTGCAGCTGCGGGAAAAAGATCTTGCGCACGACGCTTTTCTGGAGGAAGCGCGCCGCATCGGCCAGATCTGCCGCCGCCACGGCGTGCCCTTCCTGATCGATGACGACGTGGAGCTGGCCGCCGCCGTGGGCGCGGACGGCGTGCACGTGGGCCAGCACGACATGGAGGCCGGCATGGCCCGGGCCAAAGTGGGGCCGGACATGCTGCTGGGCGTGTCGGCCCAGACCGTGGAACAGGCGCTGCGGGCGCAGGCCGCGGGCGCGGACTATCTGGGCGTGGGCGCCGTGTTCCCCACGGGGACGAAAACCGATGCCGAAGCGGTCAGCTACGACACGCTGAAGGCCATCTGCGAGGCCGTGGACATCCCGGTGGTGGCCATCGGGGGCATTGGCCCGGACAATGTGGCCAAACTGGCGGGCAGCGGCATCTGCGGCGTGGCCGTGGTCTCGGCCCTGTACGCGCAGAAAGACCCCTGCGCCGCGGCCAGGACCCTGCTGGAGCGCACCAAAGCCATGGTGGAAGCATGAGGGGAGCGATCTTTGATCTGGACGGCACGCTGGTGGATTCCATGGACCTGTGGGACCGGGTGCCGGGCATGCTGGTGCGCGGGTTCGGCAAAGAACCCGCCGCAGACCTGCCCGCCCGGCTGGCGGAGATGGACCTGCCTCAGGCCGCCCGCTATCTGATCGACACGTACGGCCTTCCCTGCACCACAGACCAGCTTCTGCAGCGGGTGGACCAGCTGGTGGACGAGCAGTACCGCTGCCACGTGGCGCTGAAGCCCGGGGCGGCCCGTTTGCTGGAGACGCTGGCGGCCCGGGGCGTGCCCATGTGCATCGCCACCGCCAGCGAGGAGCATCAGGCGCGGCAGGCCATGGAGCGGCTGGGCCAGTGGAAACATTTTTCCTTTGTGCTCTCCTCGTCCCAATACGGGCCCAAGACCCGCCCGGACATCTATCGGGAAGCTGCCCGCCGTCTGGGCGCGCAGCCCCGGGACATTGTTGTGTTTGAGGACGCGCTGCACACGGCCCGCACCGCCAAACAGGCGGGCTTTTTGGTGGCGGGCGTGTACGAGCCCTCTGCCGAAGCAGACAGCGCACAGATGCGCGCCGTCTGCGACTGGTATCTTCCGCGCCTGGACGACGAGGCCTTTCTGGCGCGGCTTTGACAAGTGAATACGCGGCAGACCGGGGGCACCACTCTCTGTCGCGCTAAAAAAATAGTGCTGAAACGAAGGGAGAAAACAACATGAGAACAGCATTATCGATCGCTGGAAGCGATTCCAGCGGAGGCGCCGGGATTCAGGCAGACATCAAGACCATGCTGGCCAATGGCGTATTCGCCATGACGGCCATCACGGCCCTGACCGCGCAGAATACCACCGGCGTCCGAGACATTCTGGAAGCGACCCCCGCCTTTCTGGGCGAGCAGATCGACGCGGTCTTTGAGGACATCCGGCCCGACGCGGTGAAGATCGGCATGGTCTCTTCCACACAGCTCATCGAGGTCATCGCCCAGCGCCTGACGTTCCATCAGGCGAAAAACATTGTGGTGGACCCGGTGATGGTGGCCACCAGCGGTTCGGAGCTGATGCGCACCGACGCGGTGGCGGCTTTGCAGGAGAAACTCATCCCCTTGGCGGCCGTGGTCACCCCCAATATTCCCGAAGCGCAGATCCTGTCCGGCATGACCATCCGGGACGCCGCAGACATGGAGCGCGCGGCCCGGGCCATCGGCGACAGCTGCGGCTGCGCGGTGCTGCTCAAGGGCGGCCACAGCGTCAGCGACGCCGACGACCTTCTGTATGCGGACGGCAGCGTGCAGTGGTTCCGGGGCCGCCGTATCCCCAACCCCAACACCCACGGCACCGGCTGCACCCTGTCCAGCGCCATCGCGGCCAATCTGGCCAAGGGCTTTTCGCTGGACCAGTCCGTGCGCCGCGCCAAGGAGTACATCTCCGGCGCGCTGGGCGCCATGCTGGACCTGGGCAGCGGCAGCGGGCCCATGGACCACGGGTTCGACATCCACTCCGCATTTGCAGAGGAGGCGTGAACCGTGGGGGAAAAACGAACGTCCGTCTTTGAAAACAGCCTGATCTGGTTCGGCGCGGCCGTATCCATCGCCGAGATCCTCACAGGCACTTATTTCGCGCCGCTGGGCTTTGCCAAAGGGCTGGCGGCCATTCTGACAGGGCACGTCATCGGCTGCCTGCTGCTGTTCGCGGCAGGGCTCATCGGCGGCCGCGCCCGCAAAAGCGCCATGGAAACCGTAAAAATGAGCTTCGGCCAGAAGGGCGGCCTGCTGTTTTGCGTTTTGAACGTGCTGCAGCTGGTGGGCTGGACCGGCATCATGATCTACGACGGCGCCCTGGCTGCGGACGGCCTGTGGGACCTGGGCAACTGGGTCTGGTGCCTGGTCATCGGCGCGCTCATCACCCTGTGGATTCTGGTGGGCGTGCGCAACCTGGGCAAAGTGAACACGGTGGTCATGGCGGTGCTGTTCGTCACCACCATCGTGCTCAGTGTTCTGATTTTCGGCAAGGGCGGCGCTCTGGCCGCCGGTGATGACAGCCTGTCCTTCGGGGCGGCGGTGGAACTGTCCGTGGCCATGCCCCTGTCCTGGCTGCCCCTGATCAGCGACTACACCCGCACGGCGGAAAAACCGGGCCGGGCGGCTGCGGCCAGCGCCGTGGTGTACGGCGTGGTCAGCTGCTGGATGTACCTGATCGGCATGGGCGCGGCCCTGTTCACCGGCGAGTCCGACGTGGGGCTCATCATGGCCCGGGCGGGCCTGGGCGCGGCAGGTCTGGTCATCGTGGTGTTCTCCACCGTGACCACCACCTTCCTGGACGCGTATTCCGCGGGCGTGTCCACCGAGTCGCTTTCGCCCCGCATCCAGGGCAAGTGGATGGCCGTGGCGGCGGCAGTGCTGGGCACCGTGGGCGCCATTGTGTTCCCCATGGACAACATCACCGATTTTCTGTACCTGATCGGCTCGGTGTTCGCACCCATGATCGCCGTGCAGATCGCGGATTTTTACATTCTGCACCGGGACAAAGCCGGCTGTGCCGTGGACGTGCGCGGCCTTGTGCTGTGGGCCGTGGGCTTTGCGGCCTACCGGCTGCTGATGCAGGTGGACCTGCCCCTGGGCAGCACCATTCCGGACATTGCGCTCACGGTGGTGCTGTGTGTGGTCGCGGACAAGCTGTTCGCCAAAGCAAAGGCATGAAAAAACGGGAAGCCCGGCCAAAGCTTCCCGTTTCTTTATTGGATGGTGCCGGCCATTGCTTCCAGCGTCTGCCGCAGAACCTGCACCAGCCGGTCTGCGTCGGCCAGATCGACGTTGGGCAACGGCGCGCGCAGAATGTAGTCCTGCCGGGCCGGGTCCTGCGCCAGCTCAAAGGGAGTGCCGCCGGCCTGCAGCCGTTTGTGCCACTGCTGCTGGCAGGCGCGGTTGCGGCCCGAAAGCCATACCTCCAGCCGGAACGGACGGTGCACAAAGACCACCGCCAGCTTCAGCCCCAGGCCCTTCAGCGCAGGGCTGGCGCACTGAAAATAGGAGTAGTCCATGGCGTTTTCCACAATGCCGCCCTGAAAGGTGTATGCCGGCATCTCCTGTTCCAGCCGAACGCGCAGAAACCGGAACATCCGGACAAACTCGGCGTAGGCGTCGGCCAGCCGGGTGGTCTGCAAAAGCTGGCGGTAAAGGGCCAGAAGCTCCCGGTCAAAGGTCAAGAAAATCCCTCCTCAGGGCACCAGCTGCTCCAGATCGTAGGGAGTGGACTGGTATACGTAGTAGTTCAGCCAGTTGGAGAACAGCAGGTTCGCGTGGCTGCGCCAGCGGAAAATCACGTCGTTGGCCGGGTCGTCGCCATAGAAATAGTGCTTGGGCACCTCAATGGGAAGCCCCTTGCCCAGGTCCCGTTCGTACTCGGCCCGCAGGGTGTCCTTGTCGTATTCCATGTGGCCCAGAATAAAGATCTGCCGGCCGGAATCCGTGGCCAGCAGGTGCAGCCCGGCCTCGTCGCTCTCGGCCAGCACACGCAGGGCGTCCACCTTGTCCACATCCGCGCGGCGCACTTCCGTGTGGCGGGAGTGGGGCGCGTAGAACACCTCGTCAAATCCGCGCACCAGCGGGTTTTTGGGGCGGGTCACCCGGTGGGGGAACACGCCGAACACTTTCTTTTCCACCGGGTATTTGGGCACGCCGTAGTGGTAGTACAGCGCGGCCTGCGCGCCCCAGCAGATGTGCATGGTGCTGTAGACGTGGGTGCGGCTGTAGTCCATCACGGCGCACAGCTCGGGCCAGTAGTCCACCTGTTCGTATTCCAGCTGCTCCACGGGCGCGCCGGTGATGATCATGCCGTCGAACCGCTCCGAGCGGATCTCGTCAAAGGTCTTGTAAAACGCCTCCAGATGGGCGCCGGACACATGGGTGCTCTCGTGCGAGCCCATGCGCAGCAGCGTCAGCTGCACCTGCAGCGGGCTGTTGGCCAGCACCCGGGCAATCTGGGTCTCGGTGGCGATCTTGGTGGGCATCAGGTTGACCAGCAAAATGCGCAGCGGCCGGATGTCCTGGCTGATGGCCCGGGCCTTGTGCATCACAAATACATTTTCGTCTTCCAGCGCCTGAAACGCAGGCAGTTCCCTGGGAATAATCAACGGCATGAGGAAGTTCTCCTTTCCAACGGTTTACTGTTTATTGTACGAAAACACCCCCGCTCCGTCAAGCATCTTGACGGCAAATGGTATACTGAAAAAGAGGGCCGCAGACAGGCCCGTCCGGAAAAGGAGCGTGTGACTATGAACGTGTTGATGCTGAACGGAAGCCCCCATCGAAACGGAAATACCGCCCTGGCGCTGCGGGAGATGGAAGCGATTTTTGCCCAGCAGGGCGTGACCACAGAGATCCTGCACATCGGCGGGCAGGACATCCGAAGCTGCATTGCCTGCGGCGGATGTGCGAAAACCGGCCGCTGTGTGTTTGAAGACGCGGTGAACGCCGCGGCGCTCAAGTTCGCGGCCTGCGACGGCCTGGTGGTGGCCAGCCCGGTGTATTACGCGGGGGCTAACCCCACGCTGACCGCCTTTTTAACGCGGCTGTTTTACAGCACCTCCTTCGACAAGACCATGAAGGTGGGCGCGGCGGTGGTGTGCGCCCGCCGGGGCGGCCTGTCCGCAACCTTTGACGAGCTGAACAAGTTCTTCACCATCAGCGGCATGCCCGTGGCTTCCAGCCAGTACTGGAACAGCATTCACGGCCGCCTTCCCGGCGAGGCCGCACAGGACGCCGAGGGGCTGCAGACCATGCGCACCCTGGCCCGAAACATGACCTTCCTGATGAAGAGCATCGCCCTGGGCAAAGAGGCGTACGGCCTGCCCGAGACAGAGCCCCGCCAGAGCACCCATTTTATTCGCTGAACGCCAAAAAGCCGGCATGGCCACTGCCATGCCGGCTTTTTTTCATGTTTCAGCTGCGGTGAAACCGGGCCTTCCACACGCCGGCAAAATACCGGGCGGTCAGCCAGAAGCAGCGCAGTGCGTTGTCGGCGATCATGCAGACCCACACGGCCCGCAGCCCCATGCCCAGCCAGCGCACGCACACAAAGGTCAGGCACACGCGCACCACCCACATGCACACCGTGGAGCACACAAAGGGCCCGCGGGTGTCGCCAATGCCCTGAAATACGCCTTCAAAAATGATGAACACCGCAAACAGCGGCTCGGAAACAGCCACCATGCGCAGCAGCACCGCGCCGGTCTCCACCACTTCCCTGTCCGGGGTGAACAGAGCCATCATCCGGTCCGGGAACAGAAACAGCCCCAGCGCCATCAGGCTCATAATGGACACCGCCAGCACCAGTGAGGCGTGCACCACCTGATGCAGCTCTTTTTCACTGCGGCGGCCCAGGGCGTTGCCCGACAGGGTGGACGTGGCCGCCTGCATGCCGTAGCCCGGCACGTAGAAGGCCTCTTCGGCGGTCAGCGCAATGGAGTGGGCGGCGGTGGCCAGCGTTCCCAGCCCGGCCACCAGTGAGGTGAACACCACCTGCCCCATGCAGGTGACCACGCGGTTCAGCGTCACGGGAATGCCCACCCGCACGATCTCGCTGAGCACGGGCTTGTCCAGCTGCAGCTTCCGGCCGCGCATGTTCAAAAGAGGGTGGCGCAGCGCCGCCGCAAATATCATGGTCCCGCCCAGGCACATGGATACCGCCGTGGCGATGGCCGCCCCGGCAATGCCCCAGCCCATGCCCGGAATGTGCACCGAGAAGCCCAGGATGTGAAAGGTCTGCCCGCTGGAGATGAACAGCTGGTTCAGCACAATGTTGCACAGGTTCATCACGCCGTTGACCACCATGGGGGTTTTGGTGTCGCCCACCGCCCGCAGGACCGACGCAAAGATGATGGAAAACGAGCGGAACAGCATGGGCGCGCAGATGATGGCAAAATAGATGGAAGCGTCCCGGTGCAGCGAGGGGTCCGCGCCCATCCAGCCCGGCAGGAAGGGGCTGGCGGCCAGCGTAGCTGCGCCCATGACAAGGCCCAGCGCCAGGGCGATCCACACCGCCTGACTGCTGGCGGCCCGGGCCTTTTCCAGATCGTTCTCTCCGATGGATTTGGCAATCAGCGCCAGAACGCCCACGCCCATGGCGAACAGAGGGCTGTTCACCAGCCAGGTCACGGTGATGGTCAGGCCCACCGCCGCCGACGCCTGCGCGCCGATCTGTCCCACCATGGCGGTGTCCGCGTACTGCACCACGGTTTGAAGTGCCTGCTCGATCACAGTGGGGCCGGCCAGCAGAAACAGCGAGCGAAGCATCGCGGATTGTTCGGTTTTGGTTTGTGCGGTTCTCGCCATACTATACCACCTTTCCGGCAAACTCTACAAAAGGGGCGGCGGCCCTTTCAACAAAGCGTGGAAAAAACCGCCGAGCGACAAAAAAAGCCCCAAACAAGCTTGACGCTCTCTCCGGGACTTGATAGGATGAGACTTGGGAAATAGACCAAAAAACCGAAGATGTATCGGCTTTTATTGGGCTGTTTTATCAACTTCATTGTAACACGGGAGGGTTTCTTATGTCAAATATCACAATGCAGGACATCGCGGTCATGAGCGTGCAGTACGTGCAGCACACCTTCGAGTTCTACCTGGACTCCATGCGCCGCTGCGGTCTGAAAAACGTCGATTTGTGGGGCGGCGCGCCGCACTTCTGGCGGTACGACTATGCCTCCAACCAGGCGGTGGCCCGCCGCATTGCCGAGATGCGCCGCCAGATCGAGGACATGGGTATGAAGGTGGTCATTTACACGCCGGAGACCCTGGGTTATCCCTTCAGCTATTCCAATCCCCAGCAGGCCCTGCGGGACCGCACCATCGACTTCATGGAAGCCAGCATGGAGGACGCGCTGAACTTCGGCACCGACAAGGTGTTCCTGAACACCGGCTGCCATCCCCGGGATCTGGACCGGGAAGAGGGCTGGAAGCGCACTGCGGACAGCATCGGCCGTCTGGCCGCGCGGGCGGAGCGCCTGGGCGTGAAACTGGTGCTGGAGCAGCTGCAGCCCTATGAGAGCAACCTGCTTTTGAACTTGGAGGACATGAAGCGCATGCTGCGGGAAGTGAACTCGCCGGCTCTGGTCACCTGCGTGGACCTGGTGGCCATGGAAGTGGCGGGGGACACCCTGGAGGACTTCTGCACCCAGCTGGGGGACAAGATCCAGTGGATCCACTACTCCGACAGCCATCACGAGATCCTGGGCACCGGCGAGTACGGCCGCGCCAAGCTGGAAGGGTACATCCGCACGCTGGAAAAACACAACTATCAGAACTGCATCGATCTGGAGATCAACGACTCCATCTACTGGGAGGACCCGCACGCGTCGATTCAGCAGTCGGCCGATTATCTGCGCACCTTCCTGCCGGAGCGCTGAGCAAACCGAGGAGGGCGCGATCATGAAACATGCATTGGTGACAGGGTATTTGAACGGAATGGGCAAAGGCACCTACGAGGCGCTGCAGAAGGCCGGCTACCAGGTGATCGGCTGGGACATTCTGGACCAGACCGATGCCGTGGACGTGAGCAGCGTGGAAAGCGTGCGCGCGGGCATTGCCCGGTTCCCCAAGGACCTGAAGCTGGACGCGGTGGCTCTGTGCGCGGGCATCTGGTCCGAGGCGCCGTTTTTGCAGACCACCGTGGAGCAGTGGAACGATCTGATGGGCACCAACGCCTTCGGCATTTTCAACTGTGTGCAGCAGCTGGTTCCCCACATGAACCCCGGCGGCGCCTTTGCGGTGATCGCCTCGGCCTCGGCCATGCGGGGCGTGAGCTTCGAGTCGGCGTACAGCGCCTCCAAATTCGCCGTGGCCGGCTTTGTGGAAGCCGTGGCCCGGGAGCTGGCGGCCCCGCCCCGCAGCCTGCGCATCAACGCCGTGTGCCCGTTCTACGTGCGCACGCCCATGACGGACCGGGCGCTGATTGAAAAAGAGCGCCTCACGGGCATTTCCGTGGAGGAGAGCTACCGGTTGGAGGGCGCCGAGGTGCCCCTGGGCTACGTGGCGGAAAAAGAGGACATCGCGGACTTTATGGTCGCCCTGCTGGGCCCGGCCAGCCGGTACGTCACCGGCGCGGTGATCCCCATCACCGGCGGCGCCCACTGCGGATACGGCGCGGTGCTGTCCTCCTACAACGAAAAAGAGAATTACAACGGGTGACCGGCGGCGCATGCCCCGGCCCCTGCAAACGCCCCCGGCGCGGCCGGGGGCGTTTGTGTCTTGTCCCAACAGAAAACCACCCGCCCCCATTCGGGCGGGTGGTTTGGATTCAAACAGGGAAGACGGCTGTTCAGCTCTTCTGCGCCGCTTCCTTTTTCACCGAGCGGCGATGCAGCAGCGTCATCAGCACCAGCAGCGCCGCCACACCGGCCAGCAGGGTCAGCCACACGTTGCCGTCGGTGAAGCCGGCCACCAGGTAGCCCACGATGCAGCAGCCGCCCACCAGCAGCGCGTAGGGCAGCTGGGTGGACACGTGCTGCACATGCTCGCAGCCCGCGCCCGTGCTGGACAGGATGGTGGTGTCGGAGATGGGGGAACAGTGGTCGCCCATCACGCTGCCGCCCAGGGTGGCAGCCAGCGAGACGATCAGCAGATGGGGGCTGATGGCGGAGGCCACCGGGATGATGATGGGGATCAGGATGCCGAAGGTGCCCCAGGACGTGCCCGTGGCGAAGCTGAGGAAGGCAGCCACCACAAACACAATGGCGGGCAGCAGGCCGCCGGGAATGCTGCTGGCAACCATCACGTCTTTCACGTACACGTCGGTCTCCAGCAGGCCGCACACGCCGCTGATGGTCCAGGCCAGCACCAGAATGGTGGCCGCGGAAACCATGTTGCTCATGCCGGTGCTGACGCCCTTCATGAACTCTTTAAAGGACATCAGGCGGCGGGGCACATACTGCACGAACGCCACAAACAGCGCGCCCAGCGAGCCCCAGCACAGCGCCTCGGCCGCCACGCTGTTGCCCAGGGCCGCGGTGAACTGATAGCGGAACGCGGGGTCCTCGCCCCAGAAGCCGCCGATGTACAGCATGCTCAAAATGGAGAACACGATCAGAGCCGCAATGGGCACCACCATGTCCGCCACACGGCCCTGTTTCTGGCCCTTGGGCAGATCGGTGACCTCGGTCTGCACCGCGCCGATGTCGCCGGTCTGGCGCGCGTGCTGCTCGGCCTTTTCCATGGGGCCGAACTCCATGTCCTTGACGCTCAGAATGACCACCATGGCCAGCGTCAGCAATGCGTACAGATTAAAAGGAATGGTGGCGCAGAAAGCCATGAAGTCGCTGTCAAAGCTTCCGGTGCCCCGGATGTAACTGCTGACCGCTGCCGCCCAGGAAGAAATGGGGGCGATGATGCACACGGGCGCAGCCGTGGAGTCGATGATGTACGACAGCTTTGCCCGGGAGATATTGTACCGGTCAGTCACGGGCTTCATCACCGTGCCCACCGTCAGGCAGTTGAAGTAGTCATCGATGAAGATCAGGCATCCCAGCGCGCTGGTGGCCAACAGGGCCGAGCGCTTGGTGCGCAGGCGTTTGCTGGCCCACTCGCCGTATGCGTTGGATCCGCCGGTCAGCGTGACCAGATGTACCAGCGCTCCCAGCAAAAAGCAGAACAGCAGAATGTACAGATCGATGCTGTTGAGCGCAGTGTCGAACAAAGTGTCCACCGGGCCGATAAGGGGATGAAGCCCCGCCATGGCGGTGTAGATGATGGTGCCCGACAGAATGCCCACGAGCAGTGAGGAAATGACCTCTTTGGTGATGAGTGCCAATACAATGGCAAGGACCGGCGGCAGCAGTGAGAGCCAACCGGCATAGACGACGTCCATGATAACATCCCTTTCTATGCTTTTTGGGCGAAAATCGCTTTTCACCGTTTATTTACAAGCGCGCGGCACGCGTCTGCAACAAAAAAATGAGCCGGGAAGAACAGAAGATACAAAAGCGCAGCTTGTATTTCGTGCATTTTCCCCAAATGACAAAATTTTTTTTCATTATAGACTGATTCCCCTCTTACTGCAACGGAAAAGTGACATCTTTCCGGAATTTCGGGAAAACAACCAGATTTTCCGGGATGCTCTACATGACTTCAACAAAAATTGGACCACTTTGAAAAAAGCAACTAAACCATTTGGCCGGATGGTCCATTTGCCGGCCGAAAACCAAACCAGTTTTTGGTTTTTCCACCGAAAAACCTTCTTTTTTTTCGGTCAACCGTTCCATTGACGCAGATTCGGGGCCGCGTTATACTATGGGTGAAGTGGTTTAAAAAAACCATGCACATATCTGTTTAATTAACAAGTTCTGCATGAAAACAGACCAGGAGGGATTTGTGAAGATGAGAGCAGCAGCGATTGGTGATAACTGCATCGACCATTACACCGAGTACACGGATCACGAAGGCCGTGTGTTCAAAGACCGGAAGTATCCCACGGGCAACGTGGTGGACACCGGCGTGAACCTGCAGAAGCTGGGCGTGCCCACCGCCATCATCAGCACCACCGGCAGCGACGAAAACGGCCGCTGGATGCTGGAGACGCTGAAAGAGGAAGGGCTGGACGTCAGCCACCTGAAGGTGGGCGACGGCCCCACGGCCATCACGTATATGACGCTGAACGGCAACGACCGCGTGCACGGCGATTACATCGAGGGCGTGCTGGAGAACATCGTGTTCGACGAAGAGGACATCAACTATGCAGCGTCCTGCGATCTGGTGCACACCGCGCTGTGGGGCAACGCCGAGAACACGCTGCCGGCCATCAAGGAGCGGGGCAATGCGCTGATCAGCTTTGACTACGCCGACCGGCTGGACCATCCCCTGGTGGAGAGCACTCTGCCCTATGTGGACATCGGCTTCTATTCCTATCACAAAGACCGGGATGAGTTCATCCGCAACTTTTTAAAGGACAAAGTGGCCCGGGGCATGAAGGTGGCGGTGGCGACCTTCGGCGAGCAGGGCAGTCTGGCCTGGGACGGCAAGGAGTTTGTCAGCTTCGGCATCATCCCCGCCAAACAGGTGGTGAACACCGTGGGCGCGGGCGACAGCTTTATCGCCGGGTTCCTGCACGGCTATCTGAATCACAAGCCGCTGGTGGAATGCCTGGAAGAGGGCGCCGGTGTGGCGTCCCGTGTAGTGGAAGTCTTTGAGCCTTGGGTCAAGGAAGACAAATAAACAAACGGTTTGATTTGAAGGAGGTTCCCATGATGATGAAACTTGGCATGTTTACGTCCGGCTATCAGCGCAATCCGCTGGAGCACTGCTTTGCCGATGCGAAGGAGTTCGGCTACGATTACATCGAGCTGTGGGGCGGCCGGCCCCACGCCTATGCACCGGATCTGAAGGCCGGCGACATCAACGAAGTCAAACGCCTGATCGACAAATACGAAATGCCGGTTCTGGGCTACACGCCGGAACACAACGCCTATCCTTATAATTATATGATCGGCAGCGAAGCCCAGCGCGAGGACGCCGTGGCATACCTGAAGCTGTGCCTGGACATGGCCAAGGAGATGGGCGCCGAATACATGCTGACCAGCCCCGCCAACGGCGGTTATCTGGCAACCTACGAAGAGCTGTGGCCCCGGCTGGAAAAAACCATCCGTGAACTGGGCGAGCACGCCGCAAAAGTGGGTGTAAAGCTGACCGTGGAGGCCCTGACGCCCTATGAGTCCAACTTCTTCACCCGCGCCAACGATCTGGTGGAGCTGTTCCGCCGCATCGACAACCCCTATGTGGTGGGTATGTGCGACGTGGTGCCGCCCTTTGTGCAGCACGAGAGCATCATGGCCTACTTCGACAAGCTGGGCGACAAGATGGACCACATGCACATCATCGACGGCGAGCAGGGCACCGACAGCCACATCATGCCGGGCGAAGGCTCCATGCCGCTGAAGGAGATGCTGTACGAGCTGAAGCGCATCGGATACAACCGCACCGCCACGCTGGAGCTGGTGCTGGGCTATATCAATGAGCCGCGCATGTATGCAAAACGCGCCGTGGACAACGTGCGCGCCATGATGAACGAAGTCGGGTTCTGACCCGTGGCAGCGATCCGCCCGGATCCGGGCGGATCGCGCCTGTCTGTCTAGGAAAGGAAGATGCCCATTGTTTATTGATATGCACGTGTACCCGGCGTTCTTTGAACCCATCAATGAGGACCCCGCCCGGGAGGAGATGCGCCACAACGCGCTGAACATCCACCGCAACGGGACCGCGCCGCTGGAGCACATCTTCAACCAGATGCGCTGCGCCGGGCTGGACAAACTGTGCCTGATGCCTGCGGATTACACCTCCACCCTGGGCTGCGCCGTGGTGGAAAATGAGGAGATCCGCCGCCTGGTGGACCTGGCGCCGGACAAATTCATCGGATTTGCCAGCGTGGACCCCATGGCGCCGGGCGCCCTGGAAAAACTGGAGCACGCGTTCACGGACCTTGGCCTGAAAGGCCTGAAGCTGCATCCGGGCCGCCAGCACTTCTATCCGGACGATGAGCGGCTGGAGCCCTTCTATCAGCTGTGCGAGAAGTACAACAAGCCTGTGATGTTCCATGCGGGCCTGTCCTGGGAACCGGATACCCAGACCGAGTACGGCCGTCCCCTGCGGTTCGAGCGGGTGGCCGAAAAGCATCCCCGCCTGCGCATCTGCCTGGCGCAGTTCGGCTGGCCCTGGGTGCGGGAGACCGCCATGCTCATGGTCAAGTACGAAAACGTCTACGCCGATACCGGCGCGCTGTATTTCGACTGTGCCAAGGAGTTCTTTGTGCAGACCTTTACCAGGGACGTTCCCCTCACCTGGATCGACCGCAGTCTGCGCCATCAGGTGATGTTCGCCTCCTCGAACCCCCGTTTCGAGCAGATCCGCATGGCGCAGGCCATCGGCGAGCTGGGCCTGCGGGACAGCACGCTGGATCTGATCCGCGGGCAGAACGCCATCGATTTTCTGGGCGGGCTGGACTGACCGCACCAGTGGAAAGGAGAACGCGCATGTTTGTCAAGCCCATTACCATTTTGACCAAAACCTACAACGAGATGGATCTGCTCACCCGGCAGGTGGAGCAGATCGTGGCCGAGAGCGGCGTGAAAAACGGCATGGTCACTGTGCTGACAAAGCACACCACCACCGGCGTGACCGTGAACGAATCCCTGGAGTGCCTGGAGAGCGACATCGAGGTGTTCCTGAGCCGGATGGCACCGGAGGATTTTCCGTACAGCCACGCCCGCATGCTCAAGGATTACGGCTCCACCGCGGGCAACCCCACAGGCCATCTGAAGGCCTACATCACGGGCAACCACTGCCATTTCCCCATCATTGACGGCGAGATGGTGCGCGGCGGAGCGCAGGATATCTACTTCTGCGAATTTGACGGCCCGGCCAAGCGCACGGTGCTGGTCATCGTAGAGGGAGAGTGACCCTGTGAGTACCGCGAGGACCGGTTCGTCCGGCCACGCCCGGCCCCGGGACGAAGCCGCCGAACACATCGAGTGTTACATTCTGGAAAAAAAGCTGCCGCCCCACGCAAAGCTGCCCAGCGAGCGGGATATGTGCTCCATGTGGAATTTCAACCGCACCACTCTGCGCAGCGCCATCAAACGGCTGATCGTGGAAGGTAAGCTGTACAACCGAAAAGGCTCCGGCACCTTTGTGGCGCCGCCCAAGCTGGAGCGTGATTTGCAGGACGCCATGTCCGTGTCCGAAGCGGTGTATCTGGCCGGCCGCGTGCTGGAGACCCGGCTGCTGGACCGCCAGATCCTGAAGGCGGACCGCCATGTGGCCCAAAAACTGCAGCTGGAAGAGGGCAGCAGCGTCTTTTACCTGCGCCGTTTGCGCGTGGTGGACGGGGTGCCCCTCATGATTGAGCACAGCTACGTGGACTACAGCCGTTATCCTTATCTGGAACGGTACGATTTCTACGAAGAATCACTGTATTCCGTGCTGGAGTGCTACGGCGTGGGCGTGCATCACGGCCGGGAAGAGGTGGGCATCACCTACACCACCGAGGAGGAAGCGCAGCGCCTGAATATGGAAGAGGGACAGCCGGTGTTCTATCTGTCCGGCGTGTCCAGCGATATCAACGACCGACCCGTGGAATATTTTAAATCTGTGGTGCGCGCGGATCAGGTGCGATTTTCCAGCGTGCTCACCCGCTGAAACAGAAAGGAAGAGATCTTATGAAACTTGCGGCCATCGGAAGCAACTGCATCGACTATTACAACAACGTGGACGGGGGCAAGGCCTACCCCGGCGGCGGTCCCGTCAATATGGCGGTGTACGCTGTTCGTCTGGGCGGCCAGGCGTCCTACATCGGGCCCGTGGGCAGCGATGAGTACGGCAGCATCATGCGGCAGGCCGTGGAAGGCAAGGGCGTGGATGTGTCCCACATGCACGTGAAAGAGGGCGGCACCGCGGTTTCTCAGGTGCAGCTGATCGATGGCGAGCGCGTGTTTGGCGACTACGACGAGGGCGTTCTGACCGACTACACCCTGAGCGAAGAGGACCTGGCCTTCATCGCCCAGCACGACGTGGTGGTGTGCGACTTGTGGGGCAAGGTGGAAGGGTTCTTCGGCCGGCTGGAGGGCATGGGCGTCAAGACCGCCTTTGACTGCGCCACCCGCCCGGGCGACGAGGCCAGCCGCACGGCCATCCCCCACACGGACTATCTGTTCTTCTCCTCGGACGACGGCGACACCGAGACCCTGCGGGAACTGATGAAGGTCCTGCACGGCCAGGGCCCCAAGCTGGTCATCGCCATGTTGGGCGAAGAGGGCAGCCTGTGCTTTGACGGCGAGACGTTCCACAAGTTCGGCATTGTGCCCTGCGAAGATCTGGTGGATACCATGGGCGCCGGCGACAGCTACATCGCAGGCTTTTTGACGGGCCTGGTGGAGGGCCTGCCCATTGAGGACTGCATGAAGAAGGGCGCGGCCAATTCCACCGAGACTCTGCGTTACTTCGGTGCGTGGTAATGGCCGGCATTACCGAACCCCGAACACCCATCTACCTGCAGCTGCGTGAGATCATCCGGACCAAGATCGAGGAAGGGGAGTATCTGCTGGGCACAGCCATCCCCTCGGAGAACGACCTGGCCGAACAGTATGAGATCAACCGGCTGACCGTGCGCAGTGCGGTGGACGCACTGGTGCACGAAGGCCTGCTCAAGCGGGTGCAGGGCAAGGGTGTCTACGTGCTGGGTCCCAAGATCAAGCGGGATCTGGACCGTCTGAACGGCTTCACCCAGACCATTTTGGAGAAAAATGTGGAGCCGTCCACCCGGGTGCTGACCAAGGTGCTGCGCAAAGCGGGCCGCAAGTACGGCCTGTTGTTCGGCATCGACCCCGAGGACGAGATCTACTACGTCAAGCGGCTGTGCTACGCCGGCGGCGAAGCGCTTTCGCTGGAGGAGATCTTCATTCCCCAAAACATCGTGCCAAAGCTGGAAGGCATCGATCTTTCGATTTTTTCCCTGTACGAAGTGTACAATTTCTACGGCGTCCATCTGGCCCGCGCCAGACAGACGCTGGATCTGGCCCAGCTGGAGCAGAAGGACGCCCGGATGCTGGGCACCGACGCAGACCAGGCGGTTCTGCTGTTCGAGTGCACCAGCTACGACGAAAACGACCGCGTCATCGAGTTTTCGCGCAACTATACCCGGGGCGACAAATGCAGCTTCAGCGTGCGTTTCCAAACCTGAACGGACAAATGTCTTTGAATTTCAAGAAGGAGTGTATGAACTATGGTGACAAGTGAAATGTGGAACGAGAAAAAGGGCGCGTGCCTGCGCAGCTTTGACGAGAAGGAAGCAGTGGACAGCGTCAACGGCGCGCTGGCTCTGCGTCCGCAGATCGAAGCGATCATCGACAAAATCTGGGACGAAGGCTTTGACGGCATCTACTTCATCGGCATCGGCGGCACCTACGCCTCCAGCATGCAGGTGGAAGTGTACATGCGCGGCCGGTCGGTTCTGCCGGTGTATGTGGAGAACGCAGCCGAGTTTTTGACCACCGGCAACAAGCGCTTCACCAATAAGTCCGTGGTCATCCTGTCCTCTGTTTCCGGCAACACCAAAGAGATGGTGGAACTGGTGGACCGTGTGCATCAGATCGGTGGTCGCGTGTTCAGCTTCATCGACACTCCGGGCAGCGTGCTGACCCAGCCCGACAAACAGGATTATCTGGTGGTGTATCCCAAGAACGAGCAGCTGAAATTCTACATGGTTGCCAACTACCTGATGTACAAGAACGGCGAGTTTGCTGAGTACGAGCGCTACAACAAAGAGATGGAGGCTCATCTGGCGCAGGTGCTGGCCGACGTGGAGAAGCAGTCCGACGCATGGGCCTATGACTATGCCGAGCGCTGTGTAGCCCAGGCGCATGAGCATCCGGATCTGCCCCGGTACTACATCGGTTCCGGCAACCAGTGGGGCGCTACTTACTCCTACGCCATGTGCTACTGGGAGGAGCAGATGTGGATTCGCACCAAGTCCATCACCTGCCAGGAGTTCTTCCACGGCATGCAGGAGATCATCGTGTGGGATACGCCTGTCACCCTGTTCATGGGCGAAGACGAGCAGCGTCCTCTGGCCGAGCGCGTGGCGCGTTTCCTGCCCAAAGTGTGCGGCAACTACACCATCATTGATACCAAGGAATTTGCGCTGGAGGGCATCAGCCCCGAATTCCGCGGCACGATCTCGCATCTGGTCATGCACGGCGTGAACAACCGCGTGGACGCTTACATGGAGCTGTTCCTGCGTCATCCGCTGTCCATCCGCCGCTACTATCGTCAGTTTGAATATTAATTTGAATGCGCTGGGTCGCCGGAACGAGGCGGCCCTCTTTTATAAAGGAGAGATACACCTATGTTGTGGACTGAAAAAATGTTTGGCGTTAAAAAACCTATTATTTCCATGTTGCACTTGGACGCGCTTCCCGGGGATCCGCGGTTTCATTACGGCGATGTTATGGAGCGCGTTGTGGAGCATGCTCGTGCGGACCTGCATGCACTGCAGGATGGCGGTGTGGACGGCATTATTGTTTCCAATGAGTTCAGCCTGCCCTATGAGCGTCAGATGAGTTTTGTGACACCTGCTGCCATGGCACGCGTGATTGGCGAACTGAAGGCAGAGATTCGTGTGCCCTACGGCGTGGACTGTATTTCGGACGGTCTGGCATCCATTGAACTGGCTGCGGCTGTAGATGCAAAGTTCATCCGCGGCACGTTCTCGGGCGTGTACGTAGGCGACGGTGGCTTGTACAACAACGACTTCTCCTCTCTGCAGCGCCGCAGAGCAGCTCTGCATCTGGACGATTTAAAAATGCTGTATTTCATCAACCCGGAGTCTGACCGCAGCTTGGATACCCGCCCGCTGGCAGACATTGCGAAATCCACTATTTTCAAAGCGCATCCGGACGGACTGTGTATCTCAGCAAATGCCGCCGGGCAGGATGTGGACGACGAATTGATTGCCAGTGTGAAAGCCGCTGCGCCGGAGGTTGTAGTACTGTGTAACACGGGCTGCCGCCCCGATACCATTGAGCGCAAGCTGACCAGTGCGGACGCGGCCGTAGTGGGGACCTATTTCAAGGAGGGCGGCAAGCTGGAGAATGATCGGCTGGAGAATGTGCGCGTGGATGTAAACCGCGTCAGAGAGTTTATGGAAGTGGTCTATAAATTCCGTGAAACACTGTAACTGCTGATGGAATGTGGGGGGGGGGGGGGGGGGGGGGG
>NZ_JBBMFA010000061.1:0-24176 GCF_040096265.1 Ruthenibacterium intestinale | reverse complement strand
CGCCTTTAGGCGTGGCTAGTATTTTAGGGCTTTGCCCGCTTCTGAAGAACCACCAGCTTCGCTGGTGGGTTACTATTGTACTGCTGTTTGTAATTGCGTTTCTGTGGCGCGGTCATTTACGCCGCGCGCTGCTGATTTTGCTTCTCTGCGGTACGGTAGCAATGGCGCTGGTGCTGCGCATGCTGTATTTGAATGTGGTTGTAAACCCGGTTTTGCAACTGGCAAATGACAGCGGAACCATACAGGCGGATGTGCTGGAAACACGAGCAGGTTTCGAAGAAGAACGTGTATTCGCCACGGTAAGGGTACGGGTTTGGAACGGTCAGCGTCTGTGGGTTCCCTTTGAAACAGAGATCGAGGCGTGTCCCCGGACAGAACCGGGACAGAGAATTCAGGCAAGGGTCGCATTGTCCGCCTTGCCGGAAAATGAGTATCTTTCCAACGCGCAGGCAAAAAGCAGATTTGTCTGTGCGGAGTATCAGGGCGATTTTCAGGATTTGGGGAGAGCGCCCGGGCTGCGGAATGGACTGCTTCGTCTTCAGCAGGATCTGCGGGAATCTCTGTATGCCGTTTTGCCGCATCCCTATTGTGAATTGGCCTCTGCGATGTGTGTTGGCGAGCGGTCGGGCCTTTCTGCAGATTTGAAACAGCTTTTTCAGCAGGCGGGGCTGTCTCACATTCTGGTCGTTTCGGGCCTTCATTTGTCGGCGATTGGCGCTTTATGCTATTTGGCGTTGAAGCGCTTTTTGAACCGGCGCGCTGCTGCGGCGCTGTCCTGTCTGGCGGTGTTGCTGTTTATGTGCGTGGTGGGATTTACGCCCTCTGTGGTGCGAGCCGGTTGTGTGATGCTGCTGATTTATATCGGAAAACTGCTGAAGCAGCCGGGCGATACGCTTACCAGTTTGGGCTTGGCTGCACTGTTGCTTTGCATTCAAAATCCATTCGCGGCACAGGACATCGGTTTGCTGCTTTCGTTTTCGGCAACGTTGGCGGTTCTGTTTGCGGGAAACGTGATGGAGCGGACCTATGCAGGCTGGAAGAAGCGCAATCGTGTCCCTGCCAAAAGGTGGGTGCGCATTTATCAGACTGTGCTGGTGACGGGATTGGTCACGATCGCGACGCTTCCGGTTATCGCGGCCATGGGCGGCGGCGTTTCGCTGTTTGGCATTTTGTGTAATCTTCTGGTTCTGCCGGTGGTGCCTTTCACGGTGCTGAGCGGTTTGCTGTGCGCGCTGACAGGAATGATTCCGCCGCTGCTTTTTCTGGCAAAACTGCTTGGCCTGCTGTGCGGGCTTTGCATTCGCTGGATGCTGTTGGTTACAGAGGTGGTGGATGCTCTTCCACAGTCCATGGTTTATCTGTCCGGAAGCTATGCCGTCCTGACCGGTCTGTGCGCGCTTGCTGTGATTTTGATTGCATGGAAACTGAATTTCTCTCTGCGCCGGGGACTGGCTCTGGCTGCCTGTCTCGCTGTGTCTGCAATGGCACTTTATGGGGTGGCAAGCATTCATGTGGTTCGATTTGCCATGGTGGGATCCGGGGTCAACCCGTCGCTGGTTGTGACACAGTCCGGGTTTACGCTGGTGATTTATCGAAGCCCACAGAGCAATGTGCAGCAAATTGCAGATTATTTGCAAAGCGTGAATCGGTCGCAGGTGGATGTGCTGATCGATTTGCGGGCGGAGGGTGATGAAGCCGCATTGGCACAACAGCTGAATGCAGAAGAGTGCATTTGTGCGCGTCAGTTTCGAAATCATGCGGTAAAGGGACTTTTTCGTGATATAATGGTATATATGAAACGACAGGAAAACGGAAATTTTGTGTGCGTGGATGTGGGCGGCCGCCGCCTTGCAATTGCTTCTGGGAAAGTGGATTTTACCGGTTATCCGATGCTGGATGTGTACTTCGGTGGCAGCGGAACACCGGAAGGACTGTCCTGCCGAAAGGTTGTGCTGCCTGCGGCGGGAACGTATGAATGGGCCGAAAAATATCCGGAGGTCCATCAGGGAATGTCTGAACAGGAGATATGGGTGCGTGCAGGCGGTCAAATAAAAATAAACGAGGTTCACAATGGCTTTGAATGAACAGGAATTTCAAAAAATACTGAACTCGCTGGAGCGGTATGCCGTATTTTATTACTATTCCACTGAAGAATATCTGGCACGCAGCTATGCGTCCCGCACATTGACGGCATTGGCCCGTGAAACAGATGCGGAAGTGACGCGCATTGATGGCCCCGCACCTTCCATCGGAGAAGCGGTGGCTGCGGCGGGAACAATTTCTTTGTTCGGCACTAAGCGCGTGGTGGAGCTGGCACAGGTGGAGCCTTCTGCGATGAACGATGCGGATGTAGATGCCTTGTGTGACTTGTTTGCCACAATGGAAAATGCAGTGATCGTTCTGTGTACCGTATTTAAGGACGATAAAGCAAAGCAGACCAAAAAGGCAAAAAAATTGCTGGATGCAGCCGGCCGCTTTGGGATCGCAGCCGAAATTTTGAAGCCCGGCGTTCAGGATGCCAAGCGGTTTATTCAGCAAAAAGCGCAGGAGATGGAAACAGAGCTGGAGCCGGGGGCGGACACCGATTTGCTGGAGCGGTGCGGTGCGGATTTGTTCTTGCTGGAGAATGAGGTCAGCAAGCTTGCGGCCGCCAGCGGCTATACTCGGATCACGCGGGAACTGGTCAGCGCCATGGGAACGCAGAATATTGAAGCAGATGTGTTTGAGATGGTTCGGTATGTGACAGCAAAAAACAAGCCCCGGGCCTTTCAGAAGTTGAACCAGCTGCTGGAACTGCAAAATGAGCCGATTGCGATTGCTGCGGCCCTGGCAGGCTCCTTCATTGATATGTATCGCGTGAAATGCGGTGCAGCCAGCCGAAAAAATTATGCTGCGGTACACAAGGATTTTCATTACCGCGGCAGCGACTACCGGCTGCGGAAATCAGGAGAGACGGCTTCCAGGTACACGCTCCATCAGCTGGCGTCCATCTTGGAGCTGCTGGAACGGCTGGATGCTTCGCTGAAGTCTTCTGCGGCGGATAAAAATGTGCTGCTGCAGACAGCCCTGTGCGAGATTATGCAGGTGGGAGATGGACGTTCATGAGCAAGCTGCGCATTGAAGAGATCATCGTGGTGGAGGGAAAGTACGATGCGGCCAAGCTTTCGGACCTGGTGGATGCGCTGATTGTTCCCACCAAAGGATTTTCAATTTTTACCAGCGAAGAGACAAAGCAGCTGATTTTAAGGCTTGGAAAAAAGCGCGGAATCATTGTGCTTACGGATTCCGATGCGGCGGGATTTCGCATCCGGAACTATGTCAATAAAATCGCGGCCGGCCTGCCGGTGAAAAATGCCTATGTGCCGGCGCTTGCCGGAAAGGAGAAACGAAAGAGCCAGCCGTCAAAAGAAGGGCTTTTGGGGGTGGAAGGAGTACCGGCAGAGGCGATCCTGCAGGCGTTGCGTACGGCAGGTGCCCATCCGTCGGCGGAACGGCAGGGAAGACAGATTACCTATACGGATTTGTTTGAACTGGGCTTGTCCGGAACACAGGGAAGTGCAGAGCGCCGCCGCATCTGGCTCTCAGCGATTGGGCTTCCGCCTCGCTTGTCCAAAAAAGCATTGTGCGAAACTTTGAACAGCCTGTATTCCTATGAAGAGTTTTTGCAAACACTTCCGGAAGAATTCCGGGATGCCCCGTGAACATAAACAGAAAAACGCCGGAAAGCGGTTCGATGCCCGGGGGCAACAAAAAGGATGCCGGCCAGATCACTGTGATCTGGCCGGCATCCTTTTTATTTGATTGTTTGTTTTAAAACCTGCTGCGCGTACCATGGGAAATCCAGCTCGAAATGCTGTTTGCTCAATGCGGCAAAAGGCTCCTGCGTGATCTCAGGAAAGACAAGCGAGTATGCGCACAAGGCCTGATATTTGAATTTCAATTCACGGTTGGCTGCCTGGTTGCCATATTTGCTGTCCCCCAGAATCGGGCATCCGATGGACGCGAGATGTGCCCGGATCTGGTGCGTCCGTCCGGTGATGAGCGTTACTTCCAAAAGAGCCAGACGACCTGAAACGGCCAACGTTCGATAACGGGTGGTGATTTCCTTTGCACCCGGAAGTGGAGCGGATACGATGCGTACAGTGCCTTTTTCGGAGTTTTTGATGAGATAATCCTGCAGTGTGTCGCTTTCGGGAACAGGGCGGCCGAATGTAACGCATAGATACTTTTTGCACAGGGCACGGTCACGAATCAACTGAGTGAAAAATGCTTCTGCCTGCGGCGTTTTGGCAAGCAGCACCAGTCCGCTGGTGCCGGTGTCCAGCCGATGGCACAACCTGAGCGAAAGGGGATCTTGGCCTTGTGTGCGCAGATATGTCTGCGCGCGGGCCAGCAAAGTATCCGCATCTTCCTGTCCGCAGACAGGAAGCCCGGCCGGTTTATTTGCAATCAACAGGGACTCGTCCTCATAAACAGGTACGAAGGAGATGGAGCCAGAAGGGTCAGCATAAAGACGGACGATGTTTCCGGCGCTCAGGCGAAACGACAAAGGCTGCTTTTTTCCGTCCACCTTGATTTTGTTTTCTTTGAGGTATTTTCGGAGTATTCCATAGGAGAGAGAGGGGACTTTTTCATACAAAAATTTGTCCAGACGCACGTCGCTTTTTACGGTCCATTCTTTCATAAAACTCCTCCTGTCGGTTCATCTATTTTATCACAGACATCCCTTTTTCGCCAGAGCTTTGGTTGACATTCAGATTGGAATATTGTATTCTAATAAAGCATACTTTTTATGTGCCGAGAGGCTGCTGTGGCGAAATCGGCAGACGCAAGGGACTTAAAATCCCTCGGTGGCAACACCATACGGGTTCGATTCCCGTCAGCAGCACCAGAACCCCCATAGGCGCTGAGCCTAGGGGGTTCTTTTTTAAAGGAGAGAAGCGATATGTATCTGTACGAGTTGTTTCAAAGAAAACCCTGCGTGTTTTCGCTGGAAGTGTTTCCGCCCAAGAAAAACGGCGCCTCGCCGGAAAGTTTGTATCCCAAATTAAAAGAGCTGGCAAAACTTTCCCCCGATTTTATCAGCGTTACATACGGTGCAGGCGGGAATGCTGCGGACGATTCCACCTGCAAAATCGCTTCTTATATCAAACACGACTTGGGCATTGAAGCGCTTGCGCATCTCACTTGCGTGAATTCGGGAAAAGAGCAGATTGAACAGACGCTGCGGCAGCTGCATGAAAACGAAATTGAAAATGTTTTGGCACTTCGGGGGGATATCAACCCGACACTCCCTAGAAAGAATGACTATCAATACGCCAGCGAATTGGCGGCTGCTGTGCATGCAAGTGGGTTTAACGTGGTGGGAGCCTGCTATCCGGAAGGACATGTCGAAAGCGAAAATTTGCGTCAGGATGTTGAAAATCTGCATCATAAAATTGATGCGGGCGCCACACACCTGATTACACAGCTCTTCTTTGACAACGGCGTTTTTTATCGCTTTCTGAACATGGCCCGCAAAGCGGGTATTCAGGTACCAATTGAGGCGGGTGTAATGCCTATTGTTTCAAAAAGCCAGGTGGAGCGGACGGTTGCGCTCAGTTCCGCCAGCCTGCCTTCGGCATTTACCAAAATGATCAGCAAATATGATCACGATGAGCAGGCTTTGTTTGACGCGGGAATTGATTATGCGATCCGGCAGCTGCGGGATCTGATTGAAGGCGGAGCGGATGGCATTCATCTGTATGCAATGAATCGTCCGACGGTGGCGCAAAAAGTGTACGAGGGAATTCGGGACCTGCTGTAAGGAGAACCATGCATGAAGCTGAATTTGAGCTTTGAAATCGATCTCGAAGAAGTGCTCCGGATGTTGGGCGCACAGGGGACAAAGGATCAGGCAATCCGGGATTTGGCCCGACAGGCTGCAGAATGCGTTCAAAAAGCAGCGGTCCCGCGCGCAACATATCAAAGAATGCCCTGTGAGCGCCTGCGCCCGCTCCTGCTTGGACGGGATATTGAGATGCATTTGCAGGGGTGTTCGGAGCTGGTGGCAATCGCATGTACCCTGGGGCGTGAGACAGACTGCCTGATTCAGCGTATGGAGTTTCAAAACATGGCCCTGGCGGTGGCGGTGGATGCAGCCGCCTCAGTAGGTGTCGAGTCTTTGGCACAGAATCTGGAACAGCAGCTCCGAGACCAGCTGGAAGCGCAGGGGCTTTTCCTGACTGGCCGCTTTTCGCCGGGGTATGGAGATTATCCCATCCGGGTGCAAAACGATCTTCTCGCATTGCTGGATACGCCGAGAAGAATCGGATTGATGGCAACCGAGACACATCTTCTGACGCCGCGGAAAAGCATTACTGCGCTTTGTGGCGTTGCGTCTCATCCGGTAACGGGAAGACTTGCCGGCTGTGAACACTGTGCACTGCGCGAGAAATGTACCAAAAGGAAAGAGGGGAAAACCTGTGTCTGAAGTGTTTAAAAAGGACCGGTACACCATTTTGGATGGCGCCATGGGAACAATGCTGCAGAAAAGTGGTCTGGAACTGGGCCGCCAGCCGGATGTGCTGGGCATTGAGCAGCCGGAAATTGTTGAACGGATTGGCCGTATGTACGTGGAAAGCGGTTCGGACTGGATTTGCGCCAACACTTTTGGTGCGAACAGAAAAAAACTTTCGGGCTGCGGATATACAGTTGAACAGGTCATCACTGCTTCCGTCGGCTGTGCCAAGTCTGCATGCCGGGGAAGTGAATGCCGGGTTTTGTTGGATGTAGGGCCGATTGGCGAACTTCTGGAACCAGTGGGAACGCTCGGCTTTGAAGAAGCGTATGACATTTTCCGTCAGGAGATGGTGGCGGGCGAACAGGCTGGTGCGCAGGGAATCCTGATTGAAACGATGACGGATTTGTATGAGGTGAAGGCGGCTATTTTGGCGGCAAGGGAAAATACAAGCCTGCCGGTGCTTGTTTCCATGAGCTTTGAAGAGAGAGGAAGGACATTTACCGGGTGTACGGTGGAGTCACTTGCGCTTGTAGCACAGGGGTTGGGGGCAGATGCGGTCGGCATCAACTGTTCGCTTGGCCCGCGTGAGATTTTTCCTTTGGCAAAGCGGCTTTGCAGTTCCACGACCCTTCCGGTGTTCATCAAGCCCAATGCGGGGCTTCCGGATCCGGCGACGGGTGCATATGATATTTCGCCGCGGCAATTCTGCGATGAAATGGCGTGCTATGAAGCTCTTGGAATTTCGGCGGTTGGCGGGTGCTGTGGGACCACGCCGGATTATATTCAACACCTGGCGGAGTATTTTGGTCCCAAATGTCCGAAACAGCGTGAAGTGACTGCCAGAAGCTGCGTTTGTACGCCGACCGAACTGGTGGAGATCGATCGGGTAACGGTTATTGGAGAACGAATCAACCCGACCGGGAAAAAGCGGTTTCAGGCAGCTTTGCGCGAGGGAGATCTGGATTATATCGCGGAGCAGGCCATCGAACAAGCCAATGCGGGCGCCCGCATTCTGGATGTAAACGTGGGACTTCCGGGAATCGATGAAGCAGAGATGATGCGCTGTGCGGTCAAGACGATTCAGTCAGTGACGGATCTGCCTTTGCAGCTGGATTCCACCCGGGCGGACGTGCTGGAGGCGGGACTGCGGGTTTACAACGGAAAGGCCATCGTGAACTCGGTGAATGCGGAAGCGGCGGTGTTGGAAGCGATTCTGCCTGTTTGCAAAAAATATGGCGCGGCCGTTGTTGGTCTGACGTTGGACGAGCATGGCATTCCGGAACGGGCCGAGGAGCGGTTTGCTTTGGCAAAAAGAATTGTCGAGGCGGCCTGTTCGGCAGGCATCCCGCGGGAAGATGTATTCATTGACTGCCTGACCCTGACAGCAAGTGCGCAGCAGCAGGCTGTGCGGGAGACATTGCGCGCTGTACAGATGGTCAAAGAACGCCTGGGCGTAAAAACCGTTCTGGGAGTATCCAACATTTCCTTTGGTCTGCCTTGCCGGGAGCAGGTGAATACCAGCTTTTTGACGTTGGCGCTGGCACATGGGTTGGATATGCCGATTCTGAATCCCAATTCACAGGCGATGATGGCGGCTGTGGCGAGTTTTGAGGTGCTGTACAATCTTGATCCGGAATCGACCCGGTATATTGCACAGTACGCCGGTAAGGCACCGCAGCCTGCTGCAGGGGATGCACGGGCACCGGAATTATATGATGCGATTGTGCAGGGACTTCGCTCGCAGGCTGCACACGCCGCCAGAGAAAAACTGAAGAGCATGCCGCCTCAGGAACTGGTCAATCAAATTTTGATCCCGGCTCTGGATTCCGTGGGAGAACGCTTTGAGAAGGGGACGATCTTTCTGCCGCAGCTTCTCCAGTCTGCAGGTGCTGCGCAGGCTGCGTTTGACGAAGTGAAAGAAAAAATCATCTCAGAGGGAACAAAAGGAGCCAGCAAGGGCAAAATCGTGATTGCCACAGTCAAGGGAGATATCCACGACATTGGAAAAAACATCGTAAAAGTAATTTTGGAAAATTACGGCTACGAGATGATCGACCTGGGCAGAGATGTGCCGCCGGAGCGGGTTGTAGAGGCGGCCCGAAGCAACAATGTCCGTCTGGTGGGTTTGAGCGCTTTGATGACCACGACGCTGCCAAGCATGGCACAGACCATTGAAGCGCTGCATCAGGCAGGGCTTGCCTGTAAAATTATGGTGGGAGGCGCGGTCCTCACGCCGGAATATGCCGAAAGCATCGGCGCGGATTTTTACGCGAGGGATGCAAAACAGTCCGTAGATATTGCAAGAAAAGTATTGGGATGACTCCAGAAGAGCCGGTGCCACCGGCTCTTTTTGCTGTGATGGCCTTCGCAGCAGCCATTCTCTTGTTCCTTGGAAACATTTGAAAAGAAAGTTGTATCGAATTTCTTACAATTTTTGTAAAATTTCGTTTTAATGCAACTTTTTTGGCGTGAAAAACGTATAATAAGCAAGGAAGTTCAAAAAGGGAAGGATGGGGCGGTATGGCACAAAATCTGACAAGCATTCTGGAAAATTTAAAACATATTTTTGGAATCGTCTATTCAGAAACACCTCCTGAGTCGGTGGAGGAAAGCGAAGAAAACGAAGATTGACCCCCCTGAATTTGTAATTGAATCATTGCTGTACAGCGGCCTTTTGCCCGCCATGGGAATCCCTGGCGGGCATGGGGCCGCTTTCTTTTTCGGTCATAAAAAGAAACACACGGGTGCGTGTAAATTCTAAAAAGAAACTTTCATTTTCACAGAAAATAGGTTGCAATTAGGGGCTGTTTATCCTATAATAAATACTGTAAATGGGTAGAAATGGGTTAAAGTGGGTAATTTTAGACAGCTTTTTTGAAAAGGACGGTGACCGAAGATGTTGATGGGCGAATACAATTACGCAATCGACGAGAAAGGCCGCCTGAACTTTCCGGCCAAGTTTCGGGAAGAGATGGGAGAAAGCTTTGTCGTGGCCCGCTGGCTGGACAACTGCCTGGTCGCCTACCCGACCGAAAAATGGCAGGAACAGGCGGAAAAGCTGAAGGCGCTGGCCGGCATTAAAAATCGTTTGATCGTCAGCTACCTGTTTGCATCCGGGATTGTGGTGCAGCCTGATAAGCAGGGACGAATCCTTTTGCCCGGCGGACATCGGGACCACGCCAAGCTGGACAAAGAGGTCACCATCATCGGAGTGGGAGACCATGCGGAGATTTGGAACACGCAGGCATGGCATGCGGCTGTGGATACAGTGGACAATGCCAAATTAGAAGCTGCGCTTTTGGAAATGGGGTTATAAGCAGTGAGCTTTCACCATATCCCTGTCCTCCTCGCGGAATGCCTTGAGGGACTCGCCATCCAACCGGACGGCACATACCTTGACGGAACTGCGGGCGGGGCAGGGCACTCAAGAGAAATCGCGATGCGTCTGGATACAGGCAGGCTGATCAGTCTGGATCAGGACCCGGATGCCGTCGCTGTTGCAAAAGAACGTCTGGCGGGCCTGCCTGCCACCGTTGTGCAAATGAATTTCCGCTATGCCGATCAGGCGCTGGCGCAGTTGGGCGTTGAGGGGCTGGATGGTGCTTTGTTGGATTTGGGCGTTTCTTCTCACCAGCTGGATGAAATTTCTCGTGGCTTTTCATATCAGGGCGAAGCGCCTCTGGATATGCGGATGAGTCAGAGCGGCCCGACTGCGGCGGATCTTGTGAATCATGAAACGCGGGAGGAACTCGCGCGCATTCTCAAGGAGTACGGCGAGGAGCCGTATGCGTGGCAAATTGCCGGAAAAATTGTGTTGCAACGTGAAAAAGAACCAATTCTGACCACTTCCCAGCTGATGCAGACGATTGCCTCTGCGGTGCCGCCTGCCGTTCGCCGGAAGGATAAAAATCCGGCACGAAGAAGTTTTCAGGCGTTGCGCATTGCAGTGAACGGGGAGCTGGATGCACTCAGCCAGGGGCTGGATGTGATCTTTAATGCATTGCGTCCGGGAGGCCGCTTTTGCATCATTACGTTCCATTCGCTGGAAGACCGGCTCGTGAAACAAAGATTCCGGCTGTGGGCAACGGCCTGCACCTGCCCGCCGGAATTCCCGGTTTGTGTGTGTGGCGGCAAGGCGAAAGCCAAGCTGATCACCAAAAAACCGATTGAGGCGGACGCGCAGGAGCAGGCACAAAACCGAAGAGCGCGCAGCGCCAAGCTTCGCGTGATCGAGAAGCTGTAAAGTCAATTGAGAGGAGGCGGTTGCCATGCAGACGGCAACTGTTTATGATTTGAATACATTTGCTCCCCGCGAGGAACGTTCCCGCAGGGAGTTGAAAGTGGTCAAGAATCCGAAAGCCAAGCGTTCCCTTTCTTTGAAACGCCTGCGCTGGATCAAAGCAGTGGCGCTGGCAGCGCTTTTCCTGGCGCTGGTATGCAGCCTGCTGTATTCTCAGGCGAAAGTTACGGAACTGGGCGCAGCAATCGACAGCCAGAGCAGTGTTCTGGATGATTTGAACAGCGATTACGACTATCTGACAAGTCAGATGAAAATGAAAACCAATATGAAGAGCGTGCAGGAGTATGCCACGAGCCAGCTGGGTCTGGTGGCACTGGATCGCTCTCAGATTACGTATGTCGACGGAGATGAGGAAAACACCATTGTTCGGTACAAAACGGGCCTGGGACAGTTGGCAAGCGATGTGTCGCAGGGAATCCTGAGCTTTGTGGAATACATCGCGCCATAGTGAAATAGATATTTATCACTGGCTTGATTGTGTTAAAAGCGACAGGCCAGTGATAATTCTTTTTCTCCGTTATAATACATTAAAATAAGGAGAGACTATGAAAGGGCCTGACAAACGCCAACAACTTAATGAGGACGGCAACAACCCGCCAACCAAGCCGCAAAGCAGCGTCAGTTTTGGCATGCGCGTGCGCGCCGGAATCGTGGCGGGATTTTTTGCACTGTTTTCCTGCCTGCTGATTTTCAACCTGTTCAATCTCCAGGTGATCGACGAGAAGGGGTATGCGGAACAGGCGGAAGACCAGCAGTTGAAAGACGAGACCATTACCCCGAACCGCGGCGTGATTTATGATACCAACATGAAAGTGCTGGCGCGCAGTGCGACCGTGTGGGATGTGACTGCGTCCACCAGAGATATGGCAACCTACGGCACCGATATTGATACGGTGGCCCGAAACCTCAGCCAGATTTTGGAGATGGATGAGACAGAGCTTGTTACAAAGCTTATGGAAAACCCGGATTCCAACTATGTGCTGATCAAGCGCAAGGTGGAAAAGCCGGTCGCGGATGCCATTACCTCCTGGATGGATGAATACAACAACACAGAGGGCAACGAGGACCATCCCATCACCGGAATTTATCTGACGCAGACCAGCAAACGGTATTACCCCTATGGAAATCTGGCGTCCAGTGTTTTGGGCTTCACCAATGTGGACGGCAACGGCGTCACGGGGCTGGAACTTTACTACAACGAAACGCTGAAAGGGGTAGAAGGCCGCATTCTGTCCACGGAGAACGCATGGGGATACGAGCTGGCCAATAACAACTATCAGGCCAAGTACGATGCTCAGGACGGCTACAGCCTTGTCACGACCATTGACGAGACGATTCAAAGCTGCCTTGAAAAATATCTGTACAATGCAGTGGTGGAACACAACGTAGAACGCGGCATGGGCATCGTGATGAATGTCAATACCGGCGAGATTTACGGAATGGCAACAGAGCCGGACTTCAATCTGAACGATCCCTATACGCTGTATGATACGGAGCTGGCCAATCAGATTGCGGCGATTGAGGATACAACTGAGCAGAATAAGCAGCTTCAGGCGGCGTGGCAGAGCATGTGGCGCAACCGGGCGGTCTCGGATATCTTGTTCCCGGGTTCTGTTTTCAAGGTGATCACTGCATCGGCTGCACTGGATTCCGGCAAGGCAACCGTGGATACGACTTTCGAAGCGTGCACCGGGCGCATCAAAGTAGCCAGCAACCCGGACGTGTATATGAATTGCGCGGAGCACAGCGGCCATGGCGTTTTGAACCTGGCGCAGGGCCTGGACAACTCCTGTAACCCGTATTTCATTCAATTGGGCTGGCAGATGGGCGCTGATACATTCTGCGATTATCTGCAGGCGTTCGGATTTACGGAGCGAACGGGAATCGATATGTACGATGAGGCGGTCAGCCAGACCGTCAGCCGTGAAAACATGACGGCGGTTTCTCTGGCATCTTCCGCATTCGGTCAGACCAGTGCTGTGACGCCTATTGCAATGATCACTGCGATTTCCGCGGCGGTCAACGGCGGCAATTTGGTACAGCCGCATGTGGTGCGCCAGGTGCTGGATTCTGACGGCAATATTGTGGAGACCATTGGCACTACGGTCAAACGTCAGGTTATCAGTGAAACCACAAGCCAGACCATTTGCAGCATTCTGGAAGACAGTGTAGACAACGGCCACGGCAAGAATGCGCATGTTCCGGGCTACCGCGTGGGCGGAAAATCCGGTACCAGTCAGAAAAACCAAGGCCTCAGCGGTGAGGACGATGAGCAGACTTACATTGCTTCGTTCGTTGGCTTTGCACCGGCGGATGATCCGGAGATTGCAGTCCTGATTGTTCTGGATAATCCGAACAGCCCCACCGGCAGTACCTATGGCGGTTCTCTGGCAGGTCCGGTGGTTCAGAACATTCTCAGCGAGACGCTTCCGTATCTGGGCTTCGAGCCGGAATACACCGAAGAAGAGTTGGCAGTTGTGGCCAGCCCGGTTCCGGATGTGGTCGGTGCGCTGGCGAATAATGCGCTGAGTACGCTTCACAATGCAGGGTTCAACGGTAAGATCGTAGGGTCCGGCACAACGGTAACCTATCAGTATCCGGCGGCCGGAATCAGTGTCAATCGTCAGTCAACGATTATTTTGTACACGGATGAAGGTGCGACCGGAACGATGGTTCAGGTTCCAAATGTGGTTGGGCAGAGCATTCGCGTTGCGACGGAAATGCTGGAGGCAGCAGGATTAAACATCAGTATCACAGGTACCAACGATGAGTCTTCCGGCACGGTCGTGGCAGCACTTCAGAGAATTGAACCCGGCACAGAAGTAGAAATGGGCACCGTGGTGGAAGTGGAATTCCACGATACATCTGCTACGGACTGATAAAACGCAAAGGCGTCTCTTGCAAAGGAGACGCCGGCTGAAGGAGGCGTTTTTATGAATTTGGAACAATTGTTTGAGGGCGTGGCCTATCAGGGGAAACTGCCTGAGGCCCAGGTGAGCCTTGTTACGCAGGACTCGAGAAAAGTTGCTCCGGGCGCTGTCTTCGTATGCAGCCGCGGCAGAAGTTTTGACGGTCATGCTTATGCACAGAAAGCATTGGAAGCGGGCGCGTGCTGTATTGTTACAGAGAGCCCCCTGGGACTTGCCAATGAGGTGCAGGTGGAAAATGGGCGAAAGGCGTATGCGGTTTTGTGCCAGAACTTTTTCGGCCGCCCCGCCGACCGGCTGCGCATTGTGGCGGTGACCGGCACCAATGGAAAGACGACTGTCACCACTTTGATCAAGCAGATTTTGGAGCAGGCAGGTTACAAGGCAGGACTGATCGGAACGATTCATACAGAAATTGATACGATGGAAGTGCCGGCCAAGTTTACGACGCCCGAAGCGTGGGATCTGGCCGCGTTGATGGCACGCATGGAAAAGGCGGGCTGTTCCTTTGTGGTCATGGAGGCGAGCAGTCAAGCTTTGGACCAGATGCGTCTGTGGGGACTGCACTTTGAGGTGGGAGTTTTCACGAACCTGACGCAGGATCATTTGGATTACCACGGCAGCTTTGAGAATTATTTCACGGCAAAGAAAAGTCTGTTCGCGCAAGTGGAAACCATGGTGGTCAATCTGGACGATGAGTATGGAAAGCGCTTGTTGAAAGAGGTTTCGGTTCCGAATGTCATCACGTTTTCCTCTCATGACGATGAGGCGGACTACACTGCCCGCAACGTGGAATTTTCTGCGTCGGGCGTTCGCTTTGAAATGGTTGGACGTGGTTTTATCCAGCGCGTGAAATTCCCGATGCCCGGTGATTATTCTGTTCACAATGCGCTGGCTGCCGCTGCTGCCGCGATTGCTTTGAAAATTGAGCCGCACACGGCGGCCAAAGCTCTGACCAATACGCGCGGCGTTCGCGGGCGTTGCGAAGTGCTTTACAATGGAGAATTTACCATTTTGTGCGACTTTGCCCACACGGGAGACGCCATTGAGAAAGTGTTGTCCGGCCTGGCTCCTTTTGCCAAGGGGCGGCTGATCGTTCTGTTCGGATGTGCAGGTGAACGGGATGCCAAAAAACGTCCCCTGATGGGAGAAGCTGTTGTCAAGTATGCTGATTTTGCGATTTTGACATCTGATAATCCCCGCAAGGAAAATCCGTATGATATAATAGGGGACGTTGAGCCGGTGCTGAAGCGTTCCGGAAAGCCCTACCTTGTGGAGGTGGAGCGCCGGACCGCTCTTCAAAAAGCGCTTGCGATGCTTCGTCCCGGCGATGTGCTTGCCCTGTGCGGAAAAGGACACGAGGACTATCAGGCCATCGACGGTGTGACCATCTATCTGGATGAGCACCGCATTGTACGCGACTGGCTCACCCAACATCAACTGACGGAAAAGCGCTGAGCTTTCGTCATGGGGAGGAACGGTTATGCAGCCAATCCTGGCAAACGAACTTTGCAAAGATCTGGGAAGCTTTTCGGATAATCCGCAGATCACGGGTGTGATTACAGACAGCAGGGAAGCCGCACCCGGGACGCTGTTCGTGTGCATCAAAGGAGAACGCGTGGACGGCCACGATTTCGCTTTGGCAGCACTGCAGAAAGGCGCGGCCGGCATTTTGTGCCAGCACGACGTGGAGGGCGTTCCGCAGGAAAAGCGAATTCTTGTAAAAGATCCGCTGGATGCGATGATTCAGATGGGCGCCAATTATCGGGAACACTTTTCTCCGCTTCTGCTGGGTGTTACCGGAAGCGTAGGGAAGACCACAACAAAAGAGTTTTGCTATGCGGTGTGCTCCGCTTTCGGCAGCACATTGAAAACTGAGGGAAACCAGAACAATGAGATCGGTGTTCCCAAAACTTTGTTTCGCCTGGATTCGACCATTCGTTACGGCGTTGTGGAAATGGGAATGCAAGCGCTGGGTGAGATTGAAAAATTGACGCTGGCGGTACGTCCTGCAGGCGGAATCATCACTTGGGTGGGTCAGTCGCATCTGGAATCCCTGGGAACGCGGGAAAATATTTTAAAAGCGAAAATGGAAATTTGTGACGGCATGCCGGATGGCGCTCCGCTGGTCATCAATGCAGACAACGATCTGCTTTCGGTGGCAAAGGTGCCGCAGCGGCTGCGTCGGGTGACCTTTGCGGTCCATACAGATGCGGATGTCCGCGCTGTGGGAATCCAGGGGGATGAAAAGGGAACACACTTTACCATTTGCGACAAAGAGTTCGGCTCTTTTCCGGCGTTTATTCCCGCGATGGGAGAGCACAATGTAGCGGATGCTCTCAGTGCCTATGCGCTCGCCACCCGTTTGGGTCTGGACCCCGAAAGAGCCGCGCAGGCACTTGCCAATTACTCCACCACCGGCCATCGTCAGAATGTGGTGCAGCATTGCGGAGTTACGGTGATTGAAGATTGCTACAATGCAAGCCCCGACAGCATGAAAGCGGCGCTGCGCACGCTGGCGGATTATCCGGTGTGCGGCCGGAGAATCGCGGTTTTGGGCGATATGTTTGAATTGGGAGAAATTTCTCAGCAGGCGCATGAAAGCGTGGGCGTGATGGCTGCTCAGGCGGGCGTGGATTGGCTGCTGACTGTGGGCGAAGCGGCACAGGACATTTCCCGCCGCGCCTCACAACTGGGTGTGAATGCGGTTCACTGCAGTGACAAAGCCGAGGTCTTGGCGCGGCTTCTTTCTCAGGTCAAAGCCGGGGATGCGCTGCTGGTAAAGGCCAGCCACGGCATGGCGCTGGAAACGATTTTGGAAGGTTTTTACAAACAGTTCCAGAATACAACAGGGGTTCAGGATAAAATCGCAGGAGAGTGTAAATCATGGAAAAATTCGCGTTTTTGACAGCCGCTTTCGGTGCGATGCTGATCACGGCTGCTTCAGGACTGCTCATTGTTCCGGCACTGCGCAAACTTCATTTTGGCCAGACGATCAAGGAAATCGGGCCAACTTGGCATGCTGGAAAAAACGGAACGCCGACAATGGGCGGGTTGACCTTCTATCTGGGTGTGCTTTGCGGCGTGGTTGCCGGCTATGCGGCGCTGGCACTGGGCGCACCGAAGGTTTTGGGCGATTTTGCTTCACAGCAGAGCGTTGCGCTGTTTATTGCGGTTTTGACCAGCTTTGCGTTTGGTCTGGTCGGATTCGTGGACGATTACATCAAAGTAGTAAAAAAGCGGAATCTCGGTTTGCGCGCACGCGCTAAAATTGTTGCGCAGATTTTGATTACCGGCGCATTCCTCATGTCGCTGCACTTAAACGGAACATTGAGCACAATGGTGACGTTGCCGCTGTTTGGACTGGTGGATCTGGGATATTTCTTTTACCCCATCTCTTTCCTGCTCGTCATCGGTATGGTCAATGCGGTCAATCTGACGGATGGAATTGACGGTCTGGCATCCAGCGTTACCTTTGTTTCCATGCTTGGATTTTTGTTTATTTCCAGCATGTTGGGCCAAACTAGCATCGCAGTGTTTTCGGCTGCGGTTGCCGGTGGCTGCGGCGGCTTTTTGGCTTGGAACTTTTATCCGGCCAAAACGTTTATGGGGGATACGGGAAGCATGTTCCTGGGCGGTGCAGTGGTTTCTGCGGCGTATTGCATGGGGCGTCCGGAATTGCTCTTGTTCCTGGGTGTTATCTATCTGGTGGAAGCTTTCAGCGTTATGCTGCAAGTGAGCTATTTTAAGTTGACACATGGAAAACGCATTTTTAAAATGAGCCCCATCCATCATCATTTTGAGATGTGTGGCTGGAGCGAAATCAAAATTGTGGCGGTGTTCAGTCTGGTTTGCTTCATCGGTGTAGTGTTGGGCTGCCTGTTTGTGTACCTGTATTGAGCGGCGCCCGAAAGATGGAGGTGGCAGTATGCCGGATGCTGCAAAGACACTGAAGAAAAAAGTGGCTTTTTTTCGCGCCGATGCAGGCACGATTGATTGGCCGTTTGCCATTATCGTGTTGATTCTGGTTGCGTTTGGATTGGTCATGGTGTTCAGCGCAAGCTATGCTACGGCGCTGTATCGTTTTGATGACAGTTTCAAATTTATCCGGCAGCAGGCAATTTTTGCGTTCGGTGGCGTAATCGTCATGTTTTTTGTGGGGTATAAAATCGACTACCACATTCTGCACCGTTTCGCCTGGCCGTTGATGCTGGGCGCGCTGGCACTTCTGGTGATCGTTTTGTTCATGGAACCGCTGAACGGCGCCCGTCGGTGGATCGTTATTCCCAGCCTGGGAACGCTTCAGCCGTCTGAGGTGGCCAAATTTGCAGTCATTGTGCTGTTTGCGCACATTATCTCCATCAACCACAAGCGTATGAAGAAATTTTCATATGGTGTGCTTCCGTTTGCGGTAATTCTGATCATTATCGCGGGTTTGATGCTGATGGAGCCGCATCTTTCCGGTACAGTGCTGATCATGGGAATCGGCGCGTCCATGATGTTTGTGGGCGGTACGGGAATTATCTGGTTCGTGCTGGCGGTGCTCGGTGCCGTGGCAGGCGTTGCGGGAGCGGTCGTTTTTAAGCCGGATCTGGTCCCGTATGCGCTGGAACGCATCGAGACATGGCAGAATCCGTGGTTGGATTCTCTGGGAAGCGGCCATCAGACGATTCAAAGCCTTTATGCCATCAGTTCCGGCGGCCTCACCGGCCTGGGAATCGGAAATTCCCGGCAGAAACATTTGTATCTTCCGGAACCGCACAACGATTTTATTTTTTCGGTGATTTGCGAAGAACTTGGTTTTATCGGCGCATTGTTGGTCATTTTTTTGTTCATCGCATTGCTGCTGCGAGGCCTTTACATCGCTTATACGGCCAAAGATAAGTTCGGTTCCATGCTGGTGGTCGGCATTATGGTGCAGGTTATTTTACAGGCGGTGCTGAACATCGGCGTAGTGACCAACACCATTCCAAACACCGGCATCAGCCTTCCGTTTTTTTCCTATGGCGGCACATCGTTGCTGATGCTGCTGGGCGAGATGGGTGTTGTGCTGAGCGTGTCCAGAGAGGGAAGCGGGAGAAAAACTTGACAAATTTCATCAGATGCGGAACAATGAAACAGAAATAAGCAGAGCGTCCATGTGTATTTTGGCATGGGCGCTGATGCTGTTTTGAGCGGAGGTTTTTTATGAAAGTCCTGATCGCTGCCGGCGGAACCGCCGGTCATATCAATCCGGCTTTGGCGATGGCAAGTGTGATCCGCGCGCATTGCCCGGATGCGGAAATTCATTTTGCAGGCCGAAGAAAAGGCATGGAGTACGGTCTTGTTACCAAGGCGGGCTATGCTTTTCACCCCATTGAAGTGAATGGAATTCAGAGGCGTCTTACGCCCAAAAACGTGGCGCGAAATGTGGTGGCGCTTTATCACCTGGCTTTGAGCGCGCCGCGTGCCAATGCAATCTTGAAAGAAGTTCAGCCGGATTTGGTGATTGGGGCGGGAGGATACGTAAGCGGCCCCATTGTGCAGGCTGCGGCCCGGAAAGGGATTTTGACGGCAATCCATGAGCAGAATGCATTCCCGGGTGTCACCAATAAAATTTTGGCAAAGAGCGTAGACGTCGTGTTTGCTGCCATGCCCGACGCAGTGGAGCGCCTGGGCGCTGCGGACAAAACGGTTGTGGTAGGAAACCCCGTGCGCGCGGAGATTTATACCCAGGACAGAACCTCGGCTCGACAGGCGTTGGGGCTTTCTGCAAATCGGATTATGATCTTGTCCTTCGGCGGAAGCCTGGGCGCTCAGCGCGTGAATGAAGTGGTGGCTGATTTGGCCCAGTGGGAACTGGAACAGAAGAATTTTTATCATATTCATGCCACCGGAAGCATCGAAAAGGATGATTTTGCAAAACTCAGTGCGCAGAAGAAAATTGACGGCGATCCTCGTTTTGTCATTCGGGAGTACATCGACGATATGCCGCGCCTTTTGGCGGCGGCCGATCTGGTTATCAGCAGGGCCGGTGCGCTGACGCTGGCGGAAATTGCGGCGATGGGACGGGCCTCTGTGCTGATCCCATCTCCCAATGTGGCGGAAAACCATCAGTATCACAACGCAATGCAGCTGCAGAAACTGGGTGCGGCTGTAGTGGTGGAAGAAAAAAATCTTACAGGTGAAAAGCTGATCGAAATTGTGGACGGATTGACCCGGGATCCGGCAAAACTGATGGAAATGGGCGTGAAGGCAAAAGCGCTTTCGCAGCCGGATTCTCTTGAAAAAATATGGAAAACGCTGGAACCCCATTTGAAAAACATTAAATAGCAGAAGTTTTCACACAAAAGCCCTCTTTCACATAGGATGGAATGTTCTCATCGAACAGTGAGAGGAAACACCGGAACGGAGGGCTTGGTATGGATACTTGGAAAATCAGCGGCGGAGAAAGTTTGTTCGGAAGTGTGCGGATTCCAGGCGCCAAAAACAGCGTTCTGCCCCTGATGGCGGCTTCGCTCCTGTGCAATGGTACAGTGACTTTGTCGGACGTTCCCAATCTCTCTGACGTTGCCGCGTCCCGTCGAATTCTGCAGAGCCTCGGGTGTACAGTGCGCCGTAAAGGCAGAACGCTTTCCATTACGCAGGGGGCAGAACTTGGCAGTGCCGTTCCGGAAGAGTGCATGCGTGCAATGCGATCATCGGTCTTTTACCTGGCGCCTCTTGTGGTGCGTACAGGAAGAGCGTTGATCTACACTCCGGGCGGGTGTCGTCTGGGCGCGCGCCCGATTGATTTGCATTTGAAAGGCCTCGCAGATATGGGCGCACAGATTCGTCAGGCAGGAAACGCCTTGGAAGTGACCGCTCCCAATGGGCTGCGTGGCGCACAGATCTCTTTGCGATTTCCCAGCGTAGGAGCGACGGAGACGCTTTTGATGGCGGCTGTCTGTGCCCGGGGTGAAACCGTGCTGCGCGGCGTGGCGGTGGAACCGGAAGTGCGGGATCTCATTCGCTTTTTGCAAAGCGCAGGGGCGTGCATCACCGGTGCGGGGTCGCGCACGCTTCATATCATGGGCCGGGATTTTCTCAGTGGCACGCAGTTCCGTCCGTGTCCGGACCGGATTACGGCGGCGACGGTGCTTTGTGCGGTAGCCGGATGCGGCGGAGAGGTTCTTTTGAACAATACGTGCAACGACGATTTGCTGCCGGTGACACGCATTTTGCGCCGTGCGGGATGTGCCATTCTTTCCTGTGGACCAAGATCGCTTGCCATTTCAAGCTGTGGCCGGGCAAGCGGTGTGGAATCGCTTTTTACGGATGTGCATCCAGCGTTCCCCACAGATGCAGCGCCGTTGATGGGAGCGGCTCTGCTGCGTGCGCGGGGGGAGACCGCGATTACAGATACCATTTTTGAAAATCGCTTTTCCTGTGCGGAAGGCTTTTCCGCCTTGGGTGGAAGTGTGAACGTTTCCGGGCGAACACTGTATGTCCATGGTGTGCCGGCGCTTCATGCGGCACGTCTTTGCGCACCGGACCTTCGGGGTGGGGCGGCATTGGTCATTGCTGCACTGCAGGCTGAAGGGGAAAGCTTCCTGACGGCAACAGGCCATATCATGCGTGGCTATGAAGATTTGCCTGCGCTTTTCGGCGCGTTAGGTGCGAAGATTGTTCCCGTTCGCGATTGGGACGAAAATTTATAAAATTGGGAGGTGAAGGCGTTGGCCGATAAAAAAACACAAAAATCGGTATTCAGCCGGCAACCGCAAACGCATCGGCCTTCGCCTTCGCGTCCGGTGTACGATTATGACCAGGCGACGAGATCTTCCGGAAGGCATACACAGCCTTCGCGTCCGGTTTATGATTATCATCGTCAGGAAGAGACGCGTTCGCGTCAGGAACCCTCGCGCCCGGTGTATGATTACGATCGGGCAACCGGTTCCGCACCGAGCCCATCGCCTTCGCGTCCGGCTTACGACTATCAGTCGCCTGCGTCGGAGCGGCCAAAAGCCAGAGAACCGGCTCCTTTTGTCAACGAAGTGGACGATGCTGCACGAAGAAGAACGCGTACGGCACAAGCTGCTTCTCCACCCTTGCCGCGAAACGGAAGACCTGCGGGCGGAATGAGCAGTTCTTCCAACAGGGGACAGCAGTCGCCCAGAGGGGCAGTTCGCCAGCGAGAATGGCACGCGGCTCCGCAGCAGGAGGTGCCGCTGAAGCCGCGCGCACCGCTGTACGATCAGCAGGCAGATCAAAGAGCGGCACGTCAGGGAACGGTCCCGCCCAGAAAAAAAGTTGCCAAGCGGACTGCACGGAAGAAAAAACGGGAGCTGACCCCGGGGCAGGCGCGCAGACGCCGCAGAATACGTTATCTTCTGGCGGGAATCTTTGTGACGGCGGCTTTGGCGGCTGGTGTGGTTGTTTCCGCTGCCGCGTTGTTTAAAATCAAAACGGTCAGCGTTCAGCAGCCGGAGGGCGGCACCGCGTATACGGATGACCAGATCGTGGCGGCATTTGGGCAGCCGGTGGGAGAGAATATGTTCGGCTTTTCACCGGATGACAGTGCGGCCAGTATTTTACAGGCACTGCCCTATTTGGAAACAGTGGAAATTCAAAGGCGACTGCCGGATACTGTGATCATTGAAGTGACCCCTGCAGTGGAGTACTGTGCGGTCAGCAGTGATGCCGGTTGGGTTGTGTGCAGCAGCAGTCTGAAGGTTTTGCGCATCGACAGCGCGGCGCCGGAGGGCCTCATTCAGGTACAGGGCGCGGTGGCGGATGCTCCTTCTCCGGGACAGCCTCTGGTGCTTACGGAACCGGACAAGCTGGGGGCAATGCAGCAGGTGCTTTCCAAAGCGCAGGCACAGGGACTTACGCCGATTACCGAGATCAATGTATCGGACCTTTATGAGATCAGCTTCCTGTACGATTCACGCATACGGATCGTGCTGGGAACCGTCAATGATCTGGATTATAAAATCAACTGGGCCTGGCGGCTTGTCACACCCGGACAGACGGAGGACGGGTTGACGGAAGAGGATCGGGGGACGTTGGATGTCAGCAGCCGGAATGAGGACGGACGCGGACAGGCAATCTGGCGCTCCGGTTCGTTGTAACCGCTTGTTTTTTAGACTTTCTGAGAAATACTATTGAATTTTCGCGGAAAATCTGGTATGGTAATATATAATGTATAATACTAAAATTGTCTTTTAGGGGGAATTCTCGTGGCGTTCATCCTCGATGAAGAACTGCAGAATATAACAAATATTAAGGTCGTAGGTGTCGGCGGCGGCGGCGGAAACGCTGTGAACCGCATGGTGCAGAGTGGTTTGCGCGGTGTTGAGTTTATCAGCATGAACACCGACCAACAGGCACTTTATAATTCGAAAGCCACGCAAAAAGTGCAGTTGGGCGCAAAGCTGACCAAAGGCCGCGGCGCAGGTGCCGATCCTGAAGTTGGCCAGCGCAGTGCAGAAGAGAGCCGTGACGAAATCGCACAGGCTTTGAAGGGCGCACAGATGGCGTTTATTACAGCCGGTATGGGCGGCGGCACCGGAACGGGTGCGGCGCCGGTCGTGGCAGAGGTCGCCAAAGAACTGGGCATCCTGACGGTTGGCATTGTAACCAAACCCTTCGCTTTTGAGGGCAAACGCAAAATGAGCATGGCGGAGATCGGCATCAACGGCCTGTTGGATCGCGTCGATTCTCTGATTGTAATTCCGAACGAGCGCCTGAAATTGATCAGCCAGGAAAAAATCACCCTGATGAACGCTTTTGAAGCGGCGGACAATGTGCTGCGTCAGGGCGTGGAAAGCATTTCTTCGCTGATCAATGTGGCCGCGTTTATTAACCTGGACTTCGCGGACGTGCGCAGCATCATGAAAGATGCTGGCTATGCACACATGGGTGTCGGTTCGGCGAAAGGCGTCAATAAAGCAGAAGATGCTGCCAATGCGGCAATTTCGAGTCCCCTTTTGGAGACAAGCATTGCCGGTGCCCGCGGCGTAATCATCAACATCACTTCTTCGCCGGACATTGGTCTGGACGACGTGGAGAAGGCGGCTACGCTGGTTACCAATTCCGCGCATCCGGAAGCAAACATTATCTGGGGTGCTGCGTTTGACGAGACCCTGAAAGATGAAATGGTCATCACGGTTGTGGCGACGGGTTTTGACGTTGGCGCGCAGAATGATGGTGCTGCTGTACCTGAGAGCGCAGGTGCATATGGCGGAAACTATACATTTGTCAGCGAGAAAACCCCTGTTCAGGCACCGGTTCCTCAGGCGGCTGCGCCGGTTCAGCAGCCGGTCGAAGTTGCTCAAGCAGCTCCTGTTCAGGCGCCCGAAGCGGTACCCGCGCCGGCTCCGGCTCCGATTCAGGAAGAACCGGACAACTATTTCGATGATATTCTCAACATGCTGAATAACCGCAATAATTAATTAGAAAGAGAAAAGCGGGGGCAACGGCCCCG
>NZ_JBBMFA010000060.1:0-22661 GCF_040096265.1 Ruthenibacterium intestinale | reverse complement strand
GCGCGGCCTTAAAAAGGCCGCGCGCTTTTTGTTATTCTTTTGCGATACGTGCCACCAGCCCGGAGAGTGCCAGCAGCGCAATCAGGTTCGGAATTACCATCAGCCCGTTGAACAAATCGGAAAGGTTCCACACCAGATCAACTTTCAAAGCGGAACCCACCACGACGAAGCCGACCACAATGATGCTGTAGATGCGGACGGCCTTTTCGCCAAACAGAGCTTTTACGTTGACCTCGCCGAAGAAATACCAGCCGATGATGGTGGAAAAAGCAAAGAACAGCATGCAGATCGCAATGAAAGTATTGCCGAAGGAGCCGAAGGCCTGATTGAAAGCCAGCTGGGCCAGCGCGGTTCCTTCCTCTCCACTGGCCAGCGCACCGGAGGACAAAATGACCAGAGCCGTCAGCGTCAGAATGACAAAGGTATCGATGAACACACCCATCATGGCAATCACGCCCTGGTCCTGCGGGCGCTCAACTTTGGCAAGAGCGTGGGCATGGGGCGTGGAACCCATACCGGCCTCGTTGGAAAACAGACCGCGGGCCACACCGAAGCGCATCGCCGTTTTCACCGTCACACCAGCCACGCCGCCCGCCATGGCCTGCGGCTGAAAAGCCAGCACAAAAATCTGCTGGAAGCAGTTGAGCAGGGTAGAGCGGTTGATGAACAGGATGATCAGGCAGCCAACAATGTAAAAAACAGCCATAACAGGAACCAGCTTTTCCGTGACGGAGGCGATTCGCTTTACGCCGCCGATGAAAATGAATGCGGAGACGGCGGCAACAAAGAAGCCGACAACCAGAGCCGGAATATGAAAGGCATTGGAAAAAGCGGCGCCAATGGAGTTGGATTGTACCATATTGCCCATAAAGCCGAGGGCCAGAATGATGGCGACGGAGAAGAAGCCTGCGAGAAAAGCACCAAACCGCCCTTTAAATGCGGCGCGGATGTAGTAAATAGGGCCGCCCGTGACATGTCCGTTTACCGTGGTGCGGAACTTCTGAGCGAGAACGGCCTCGCCGTAGATGGTCGCCATGCCGAAAAAGGCGCTGACCCACATCCAGAAGATGGCGCCCGGCCCGCCGGAAGCCAGAGCGGTTGCGCAGCCGGTGATATTGCCGGTGCCCACCTGCGCGGCGATGGCGGTGGTAAGGGCCTGGAAGGAGCTCATGCCTTCGTGATCCGCTTTTTTTCCGTTCAGATTAAACCCGCCGAACAGGCGGCGCATTCCCTCGCCGAATTTGCGAACCTGGATCAGTTTCAGCCGCAATGTGAAATAGATGCCGGTTCCGCACAGAAGAAAAAGAAGAATGTTGTTCCAGAAAAAGTCGCTGACAGCCTTTACCGCTAGAGTGAATTGTTCCATGTCTCATGTTCCTCCTCGTGTTTTCGCAGCAGAAAAACAAAAAGAGCCAAACCCGCTGGGGGGTTCGGCTCCGGAAACAGCAAACAGCCATAGGCTGTCGCGCCTGCATCCACTCTGTCCTTTTGCCTGAGAGATTAGCACCTTTTTAAGCGCCTTGCACCTTCGGCACCCGTTTCGGGTTTCTCCAGAGCCGCATCCGTCCATAGTCCACGCGCACACTGTGCGCACCTGAAAGTTTTACTTCTTCGGTAAGCTTACGCTTTTTCCTACGAACTTCGTTTGTCCTGTTGCAGTTGTGACAGCTTATAAAGTAACATGTGCGCGTATGAAAGTCAAGTGTGTTTGACGTGCGACGGTTGATTTCGGGAAAATGCCGGGAAAGATACGGAAAAGTGGTACGGTTTTAGATAATTGCGCAAGAACGGGCGAAGTCGGGCACAAAGGCGTTGAGTGCCCGCCGGTCCCGTGATAATATGAAGAAGAAACAAAGGAAACTTTTTCGATGTGCGAATAATGAGGCACAAATCGGGACACATTTTTGTCAGTGGTGTTTTGGAATGCCTCCGAGAGGTGGAAAAATGGTTTATACAGTGACGTTTAACCCCGCCATTGACTATGTGGTTCGGGTAGATGATTTCGAAACGGGAAAACTGAATCGCACTCGGCAGGAGCTGATCCAGATCGGCGGAAAAGGCATCAATGTCTCCGTCCTGCTCAGCCGCCTCGGCGTGGAGACCACCGCACTGGGATTTGTAGCGGGCTTCACCGGACAGGAGATCGAGCGGACATTGGAACAGGAGTGTGTGCGAACGGATTTTGTTCACCTGAAACAAGGCTTCACACGAATCAATGTAAAGTTGAAGGGCGGGCAGGAAACGGAAATCAACGGACGAGGCCCCCAGGTGGACGAAGCTTCTCTTGAGGCGCTGCACGAAAAATTGCAGCAGATTCGAGAAGGAGATTACCTTGTGTTGGCGGGAAGTGTGCCGGCGGATATGCCCAAACAGCTTTACAGCCACATTTTAGAGAAACTCTCCAGCTGCGGTGCCGGGTTTGTAGTGGATGCGGAAGGTGAGTTGCTGACGGGGATCCTGCAGTACCGGCCGTTTCTTATCAAGCCCAATCATTTGGAGCTGGGAGCAATTTTTCACAAAGAGCTTCACGGCGAAGAAGAGATCGAGGCCTGTGCGGCGCAGCTGCAAAAGCAGGGCGCCCGCAATGTGCTGGTTTCCATGGGCGGTGCCGGGGCGATTTTGCTGGACGAGACCGGCCGCTTCCACCGGGCACAGGCGCCGGACGGAACAGTGAAAAATTCCGTGGGCGCAGGGGATTCCATGGTCGCCGGCTTCCTGGCCGGGTGGCTGCGCTTCGGAGATTATGAGCGCGCTTTGCGGATGGGAATCGCCGCAGGCAGCGCCACCGCATTTTCATATGGTCTGGCCGAGCGGGAAGAAGTAATGGCTCTGTTGGAAACATTCTGACATGAGGAAAGGAGCAGCCATGAGAATCGTAGACCTTTTGGACGCGCACCGCATTGCACTGGGCGCGCGGGCAAAAGACAAATCTTCTGTGATTGATTTGCTGGTGAATCTGCAGGAACAAAGCGGAGTGCTTTCAGATGTTCAGGCGTATAAACAGGCTGTCTGGGACCGCGAGGCACAGTCGAGCACGGGAATCGAGGCCGGCATTGCCGTACCGCACGCAAAATCCGATTCGGTTTTGCGCCCAAGTCTGGCGGCAGCGGTGCTGCAGCAGGGCGTGGATTACGGAGCGATGGACGGTCAGCCTTCCGACCTGTTCTTTTTGATTGCCGCACCGGCGGACGGAGAGCTTCATCTGGAAATTCTGTCCCGCCTGATGCAGCTGTTGATGGACCCGTCCTTTACGCAGGCCTTGCGGAATGCGGACAGCGCGCAGGACTTTTTGCAAATCATCGACCGTTTCGAACGCAAGAACTTTGAAGAACCCGAGGAATCCGCGTCCCCGGAACAGCCGGAAGAATCGTATCGAGTTTTGGCGGTCACGGCATGTCCTACGGGCATCGCGCATACCTATATGGCAGCGCAGGCGCTTGAGAAGGCCGCTCAGCAGCTGGACATTTCGCTGAAGGTGGAAACCAACGGAAGCGGCGGTGCCAAAAATATCCTTACAGAGGACGAGATCCGATCGGCGGAAGGAATCATTGTAGCCGCGGACAAACAGGTGGAAACGGAACGGTTTTCAGGCAAACCCGTATTGTTTGTGCCGGTGGCCGAGGGCATCCACCGGCCGGAGAAACTGATCCGCCAGATTTTGGACAAAGAAGTTCCTGTGTACCATCATGCGGAGCGCTCTTCCGAAGTGGCGGTCGTGGATAGAGCGGGCCCGCAGGAATCCTGGACGCGCATGCTGTACAAACATCTGATGAATGGCGTTTCGCACATGCTGCCCTTTGTCATTGGCGGCGGAATTTTGATCGCTTTAGCCTTTCTGGTGGATGTATACGACCCGCAGAACCCCGCCGGCTTCGGCTCCAATACACCATTGGCTGCCTTTTTGAAAACAGTGGGCGGAATGGCGTTTCAGTTCATGCTGCCGGTGCTGTCCGGCTATATTGCCATGAGCATCGCAGACCGTCCGGGTTTGGCAGTGGGGGTTGTGGGCGGTGCGCTGGCCGCGGCGGGAATATCCTTCACGACCATCGCCTCGGGTGTGGCACCGGTATCGGCAGGCTTTCTGGGGGCGCTTCTGGCGGGATTTGCCGGCGGATATTTTATGCGCGCCCTTCGATGGCTGTGCGACCGACTGCCGGACAGTCTGGAAGGAATCAAACCGATTTTGCTGTATCCCGTGCTCGGAATTTTGATTATAGGGGCTTTTATGTGTCTGGTCAATCCGCTGCTGGGCGCGCTGAATCATGGCCTGGTGGCGTTTCTCAACTCTCTGGGCGGCGTCAGCAAGGTGTTCCTGGGAGCAATTTTGGCGGGTATGATGAGTATTGACATGGGCGGCCCGTTCAATAAAGCCGCCTATGTCACCGGTACAGGCGCGCTTGCAACCGCTGCCGCTGCGGGGGTTGCAAGCGGAGCCATTGAGTATCAGATGATGGCAGCAGTGATGGCGGGCGGAATGGTCCCGCCGCTGGCCATTGCGCTTTGCACAACGTTGTTTCCCAAAAAATTCACTTCGGATGAACGGCGGTCCGGCGCGGTGAATTATATCATGGGCTTGTGCTTTATCACAGAAGGAGCGATTCCTTTTGCGGCGTCTGACCCTCTGCGGGTCATTCCTTCCTGCGTTGCGGGAAGCGCACTGGCAGGCGCGCTGTCCATGTGGTTCGGGTGCAGCCTGATGGCGCCCCACGGCGGTATTTTTGTTTTGGGTATTATGAACGGTAAACTGTTGTATCTGCTGGCGCTGGCAGCGGGTGCGGCTTTGGCAATGCTTTTGCTGGCGGCCTTGAAAAAAGACATCGGAAAGAGATAAAATAGAGGAGAACAATCCCCTGAGAATAAAAGGAGGATGAACGTATGGTATCCGCAAATGTGAAAGTTACAAACCCCATGGGACTGCATATGCGTCCCGCCCAATTGTTTGTTCGGGAGATGACGCCTTTTGCAAGTGAGGTTACGATCGTGCATAAGGACAGAACCATCAATGCGAAAAGCATTATGAATCTGATGGCTTCCGGCATCAAACAGGGCAGCGAGATTGAGATCCGCTGTGAAGGACAGGATGAGCAGGCTGCGTTGGAAAAGGCGGTCGCTTTGATCGAGTCCGGCCTGGGTGAATAAAAAAGGGGACGATGCAATGATTTTGAACGGGATCGGCGCATCAGATGGCCTTGGTCTGGGCAATGCGGTGTGCATCCGTGAGAGTGTTTTGGATTATACCGGCGTGATTTATGCCGGGGCTGAAGCGGAAAAAGCGCGCCTGCTGGCGGCCGTCGATGCGTTTTGCCGTGATACTGAACGCATGACGCAGAAGATGAGCGGTCAGGTGGGGCAGCATGAAGCAGAGATCCTCAGCGGGCACATCGCCATGCTGGCGGACCCGTTCCTGCGTGCGCAGCTGGAAGAAAAAGTGGAGCAGGGCAGTGTGGCGGAACAGGCCGTGGATGAAGTGTGCGCTTTTTACGAAGAGCTGTTTTCACAGGCGGATGATGAACTGGTGCGCCAGCGTGCGGCCGATGTGCGGGATATCCGGAACCGCTTGCTGGGTCTGCTGCTGCATGTGAAGCCAATCGATCTGTCTGCACTGACACCGCACAGTGTGCTTGTGGCGCCGGATCTCACTCCGTCCATGACGGTGGGGCTGCGCGCCGAAAACGTGGCGGCCATTGTGACCCAGTCCGGCGGTCGCACAAGCCACTCGGCAATATTGGCGCGGGCACTGGGCATTCCCGCCGTACTCGGCGTGCCCAATTTGATGAATGCTCTTTCGGACGGCGACAGGGTCCTTGTGAACGGCGGAACCGGCGAGGTAATTCTGAATCCGGATGCGGCGCAGGCAGAAGCTTATCGCATCTGGAATGAAGCGTCGATCCGTGAACGGCAGAGCCTGCAGGCGTATCGCACACGCCCCACGGAAAATGCCGACGGACGGAGGGTGAGCCTGTACGCAAATATTGGTTCGACGGCGCAGCTGGACGAGGTGAGTTCCGTCGGCGCCGAAGGCATCGGCTTGTTTCGAACGGAATTTTTGTTTATGGAGCGCTCAGACGCGCCCGGCGAAGAAGAGCAGTATCAGGCTTACCGGGCGGTGGCCGGGGCTATGCCCGAACGTGATGTGCTGATTCGCACGCTGGATATCGGCGGCGATAAGGATGTTCCGTATCTGTCGGTGGGGAAAGAGGAAAATCCTTTTTTGGGCTATCGCGCCATCCGCTACTGTCTGGATCGGCCCGACTTCTTTTCCACACAGCTGAAAGCGTTGCTCCGGGCCGGTGCGGAGTATCAGAATGTGAAAATCATGCTCCCGCTGATTACCAGCGTAGAGGAGATTCGTGCTGCCCGTGCGCTGCTGGAAAAGTGCAAGGCAGAGCTGCAGGAAAAAGGGCAGGTTTTTGACCGGAATATCTCCCTCGGTGTGATGATCGAAACGCCGGCGGCGGTGCAGCTTGCCGATCAGCTGGCGAAAGAGGCCGACTTCTTCAGCATCGGAACAAACGATTTGACCCAGTATACACTTGCGGTGGACCGGGGCAATGCCAAAGTGGAGCAGATGTACGATCCGCTGCATCCGGCTGTCCTGCGCTCCGTTCGCCAGGTGATTTCCGCGGCTCGCAAAGCGCAGATCCCTGTGGGAATGTGCGGCGAGGCTGCCGCGGACCCCAAAATGATTCCGCTGCTTTTGGCGTGGGGCCTGGACGAGTTCAGCGTCAGCGCTCCGTCGGTTTTGACTGTGCGAAAATGGATTTCGCAGTGGAGTGACCGGCAGGCTGGGGAACTGGCGCAGCGGGTGATGGAACTTGTCACGACGGAGGAGATTCATCGGGAAATTGAAAAAATGTTTTAAAAAGGAGAGGACCTTGGTCCTCTCCTTTTTCGCTTGTGCGGTGAACAGCAATTTGTTAAAATAGAACAGATGACCCCATGCGGAGGAGGAAACAGTATGGAGAGGGATCTCACGGTCGGCAGCGAGAAAAAAGCCATGCTTTTGTTCGCGGCACCGCTGATTTTGGGGAATATCTTCCAGCAGCTTTACAATGTGGTCGACACCTGGGTAGTGGGCCGCTATGTTTCGGCTGACGCATTGGCGGCGGTGGGAACCTCTTTTTCTCTTCTCACTTTTTTGAACTCAATCCTCATCGGGCTGTGCATGGGGGTGGGGGTTGCCTTTTCCATGTATTTTGGTTCCCGCGAGAGCCGGAGGCTTCGTCAGAGTATTTTCCTTTCGGGTATTTCCATCGGAGTGGTGGCGGTGCTTATGGAAGGGCTCCTGTTCCTGACGGAAGAGGAGATTGTGCGGCTGATGCGGGTGGACCCGGTGATTTTTGATATGACGCTTTCCTATCTGCACATTGTGTTTATGGGAATCGTGCCGGTTTTCATTTACAACTTTTTTGCGGCGCTTACCCGCAGCATGGGCAATTCGCGGGCTCCGGTTTTGTTTATTGCGGTTTCTGCCGTCATCAATATCGGGCTGGATCTGTGGTTCGTAGCCGGCCTTGGAATGGGCGTGGATGGCGCGGCATGGGCAACGCTGATCGCGCAGGTCGTCAGTGCGGTCGGCATGGCGGTGTATACGATTTGGCGTACGCCGGAGATGCGCCTTCATCGGGAAGACTGCTGCTGGGACGGAGCACTGTGGTGCAAACTGGCCAATTATGCGTCTTTTACCGCGCTGCAGCAGTCTGTGATGAATTTTGGCATTTTAATGATCCAGGGCCTGGTCAACAGCTTTGGCGTGGCGGTTACGGCCGCTTTTGCCGCGGCGGTCAAGATCGACGCGTTTGCCTATATGCCGGTGCAGGATTTCGGAAATGCCTTTTCCACTTTCATTGCGCAGAACTATGGGGCCCGTCAGGAAGAGAGAATTCGGCGGGGCATCCGTTTTTCAGTGGCGGCGGCATGCGTGTTCAGTCTGGCGGTATCGGTGTTGGTGTTTGGCTTTGCTCCCTGGCTGATGCGCATCTTTTTTGACGCCGGGCAAACGGAAATCCTGGCAATCGGTGTGCAGTATCTGCGCATCGAAGGGGCTTGCTATGTGGGAATCGGGTTGCTGTTTTTGCTGTACGGCCTCTATCGCGGGGTGGGTTGGCCGTCGATGTCTCTGGTGCTGACGGTGATTTCTCTGGGCACCCGCGTGGCGGTTTCCTATTTGCTGGCCCCTGCCATGGGATATACCATCATCTGGTGGAGCATCCCTCTTGGCTGGCTGCTGGCTGACGTGGCAGGGTTTGGCGTATGGGCTGTGCGCAAACCTTTGGAACAGAAAAAATAGAGAAAAGGCCGCGGCTTTGCTGCGGCCTTTTTGTGACGGTTTTGTCACGCACCGGAGAAGAAAATACAGTAAAATGAAAGCAGAAAAGGGGCGAATGGAATGCGGCTGCTGATTGTGGAGGATGAGGAGACGATTGCGCGTCCGCTGGCAAGGTTGCTGTGCACAGAAGGCTGGAAGGTGGAACTGGCGTTTACCGCTGCGGAGGCATTAGCACATCTGAAAGAAGGACCGCCGGATGCGGTGCTGATCGATTTGGGACTGCCGGATCAAAGCGGCCATGAGGTGTGTCGCGCGGTGCGGGAAGTCTCCGACGCAGCCATTCTCATTTTGACAGCACGCAGCGATGAGGACAGTGTGGTGCGGTCGCTGGAAGAGGGCGCGGATGATTATGTGGTCAAGCCGTTTCGCGCCAGGGAACTTGCCAGCCGCCTTCGGGCGGTACAGCGGCGGCGGGGTGTGAAAAAACAGTATCGTTTCGGAACGCTGTGCATTGATGCGGGTGCGGCACAGGTGCTGGAAAATGGTGTGCCGCTGACACTCACGGCACAGGAATATCGCCTGCTTCTGTTATTCGCTGCCAATCCGGGACAGGTCCTGGAGCGCGGTGCATTGCTTCAGGCTTTGTGGGATTGCGGCGGAAATTTTGTCAACGACAACACCCTTACCGTAACCGTCAAGCGCTTGCGGGAAAAGCTGGGAAAGCAGGGCGATCGCATCACGACGGTGCGCGGCATCGGTTATCGATGGGAGGAAGAACTGTGAGCAGGGAAACAAAACTTCTTTTGCTGACGCTTTTGGCCGTTTCCGCGGCAGGAGGGGCGACGGGCTATCTTGTCTGCGGTGCGGCAGGTGCTTTGTGTGCGCTGATGACGGGGCTGCTTTGCTGCGCTGTCTGCCTGACGGTCAGCCTGCACCGAATGAGGGAGATCCACCGGTTGTGCGATTATCTGGCGCAGGTATATGCGGGCGACCGCTTTCTTGACATCCGGACCCAGCGGGAGGGAGAGTTGAGCCTGTTGCGGAACGAACTCTATAAGGTCACCGCGATCCTTTGGGAACAGAAGGAGTGTCTGTCGCGTGACCGGCAGCAAATGGCCGATTTTTTAGGGGATGTGGCCCATCAGCTTCGCACGCCGCTGGCAGCCATTGTGCTGCAGACGGAACTGTGGCAGGACGCGGCGGTTTCCCAGACGGAGAAAACAGAGTGTGCCGCCCGGATTCAGCAGGCGGCAGAGCGCATGGGATGGCTGGTGGAACAGCTTTTGCAGCTTTGCCGGTTGGACGCAAAAGTGGTGCGGTTCCATGCACAGGAGCACGCGGCGCGGCAGCTTTTGCGGGAAGCCGCCCGGGGGCTTGCTCCTCTGTGTGCGGCGAAAAACGTATCGCTGGAGTGTATGGCGGACGACGGTGTGCAGTGCCGGTGCGATGCGGCATGGACCGTGCAGGCGCTGACCAACCTGATCAAAAATGCAGCCGAGCACACGCCTGCGGGCGGACGCGTTCGTCTTCTGTGCGAAGCCAATGCGCTTTTCACACAGTTTTGTGTAGAGAATACCGGGCCGCTTCTTTCTGCACAGGAGATACCACATTTGTTTGAGCGGTTTTGGCGGGGAAGGGACGCTGCGCCAGACAGTATCGGAATCGGTCTTTCGCTGGCAAAAGCCATCGCCGAAGGACAGGGTGGGACGCTGTGGGCAGAAAACGGACCGGATGGACCGCGATTCCTTCTGCGGATTTATCGTACGTGACAAAAACGTCACGGAACTGTCACTCTTCTGTTAGATGAGAATGGCATACTGACGGCAGAAAGGAGCGAATGAACCATGGCTTTTTTGGAAGTAACCGCGCTTACCCGGATCTACGGAACAGGTGAAGCAAGCGTAAAGGCGTTGGACAATGTTTCCTTCGAGGTGGAAAAGGGTCAGTTTGTGGCTGTTATGGGGGCGTCGGGTTCGGGAAAATCCACGCTGATGCATCTGTTGGGAGGTGTGGACCGGCCGACCGGCGGGAGCGTGCGGCTGGATGGAATTTCACTGTACGAGCAAAAAGAGGAAGCGCTGACCATTTTCCGCCGGCGGCAGATCGGTCTGGTGTATCAATTTTACAATCTGGTGCCGCTGCTGACGGTAGAGGAAAATCTCTGTCTTCCGCTTCTTTTGGATGGGCGCACACCGGACGCCGCGCGGGTGGCGGATATGCTGGCCAGGCTGGGTCTTGCGGAAAAACGTCGGGCGTTTCCGGCACAGCTTTCCGGCGGTCAGCAGCAGCGGGTGGCCATCGGGCGCGCCCTTCTGACCAGACCGGCGCTTCTTCTGGCGGACGAACCCACCGGAAATCTGGATTCTGCGGCAGGAAAAAATGTGGCGGATCTTTTGGAGCAGATCCATCTTACCACAGGGCAGACCGTGGTGATGATTACTCATGACGAAACGCTGGCCCTTCGTGCGCAGCGTATTTTGCGCCTGAAGGACGGCCGAATCGTGAAAGATGAGGTGATCCGTCCGTGAAAGCCATGTTTCTGCTCACTTCCCGGCAGTTTGTGCGAGGCGGCGCGCGCACCTGGTTCACCTGGATCTGTGCGGTAATCTGTACGGGCCTGATCGGGGCGGTTCTGTTTGGCGGGGAATCATTGGCGGCATCCTTTTCCCAGCGGTCTGATCTGGCGCAGCAGGTCCTGCTGCTCTCCCGTCTGGTATTGGGATCTCTGATTTTGGGCCTGGCGATTTTGCTGCGCAGCATATTCCGTCTGTCGTTGTCGCAGCGCACACGCATGCTGGGCCAGATGGCCAGTCTGGGCGCTACCCGCCGCCAGCTGCGGCAAAGCGTGTGGATGGATGCGCTGATTCTGGCCGGGTGCAGCATCCCTTTGGGGTTGGTGGCTTCCGCCGCAGGTTTGGCAGTTGTTTTTTCTGTTTTGAAAAGCTGGACACAGCTGAATGCCCGTCCACTGACGCTGTTGGTCCGGCCGCAGCATGTGCTGCTGGCAGCGGCGTGTGTTCTGGTCACGCTGCTGCTGGCCACGTGGGGGCCGGCACGGGAAGCTTCCCGCCTGACACCCATTGAGGCCGTGCGGGAAAGCTGTGCTCTGCCCAAACGCCGGGGCAGAGTCCGTTTTAAAAATGTGGAAAAATTGCTTGCGGTTCGCAGCATTTCCGCGTATCGCGAACGAAGCAGCCAGACCGCGGTGATCGCTGTCTGTGTGTTCTTGGTGATGCTGACACTGGGCTTTTCGGAAGGAATGGTGCGCTCGTATGAAGACAGTGTGCCGGAGTACAGCTATCGTGTCTACTGCTGGGTGCGCGGCGGCGATGAACCGGCGGAATTGGATCGTCTGGTACGGAATGCGGCGGCAAACGTAACGGACAGCCGGGTGTACTCTTCCGAAGACACCGGCCTGATTTGGCCGGTGGGAGATTCCATGGCCAAGGTGCTCACGCTGGATGACCAGGCATTTGAAGAGTGGTACGGGGCTCCGCTGCCCGCTGCAGAAGAAGGGACGCTGAGCTGTGTTTATGCATCGGACGGGCAACAGAAACCATCTTTCAACATTGGACAGACCGCTCAAAGCGGCGACTGTGTGGTGACAGACTTCTGCAGCAACCCGCTGCCGGCAGGATTGCAGGAGGAAAACGGATTCTCGACACAGTATCTGATTACGACCCAGAGCGCGTATGACGCGTTCCCGGGAAAGCTGCAGCGGGCAGAGCGCCTTTTGCAGATTTTGGTGGAAACGCAGGATGCGGCACAGCTGACACCGGCTGTGACGCAGGCGCTGGCTGAGAGGGCAGTGCAAGACGACGGACATGACTTGGTGGGAAGTGACATGACAGCTTATGTGATCCAGGACTTCACGCGATCTTCCTGGAACTACGCTGCCACCGAGGCGGCCATTGATTTGCTGCGAATCTGCTGCGGTGGATTCGCCGTGCTTCTGGCGGTCGGCTGCACCGCATCCGTTCTCAGCGCAGTCAGCGCGCAGGCACAGATGCGCCGCCGGGAGTTTGCCCTTCTGCGAAGCGCCGGCATGACGCAGACCGGCATTCGCCGCACACTGGGCATCGAAGCGCGAAATCGCTTTGTTTGGGGACTGGGGCTGGGTCTGCCACTCGGAATAGGGGCATACTATTTTCTGGAAAAACAGATGATTTCCTTTTTCGATTTTCACTGGCTGGCATGCCTGGCGGAATCTTGCAAAACTGGTCTTGTGGTGGCGGTGTGCGCCGGAGCGGTGTGCTGGGCCGCCAACCGCATCGCGCTGAATGCGGCACTGCACGCTTCGGTGAGGGATGACCTCGTCCGGGAATAAAAAGAAAGGCCTTCGGCTGAAAACAGCCGAAGGCCTTGTTTATTCTTTGCGTGCAGCAGCAATGGTATCCAGAATCTGCGTGCGGGTATCATCGAACAAAAGTGCTTTGTTATGGCGGAAGTAGGCGTCGCAGCCAAAGTTTTGAATGTACCAGGAAGTGTATGGGTTGGCTGTCAGCTCTGTGGCGAAAATAACCATTTCCTGGCTTTCGCCCAGCGCCTGCTCCAAAAAGGCAAAGGCTGCGTTCATCTGATCGCCCGTGACCTGTGCCGTGTCCAGCCGCGCCCGGACCTGTGTCTGAAACTGCCCGCGCACCAATTCGAAAGCTTCTGTTCCGTCCGGCCGCTCGGTGTCCAAAAGATGCAGATAGTGTTCCAGCTGGCCTGCGGCAGCCCGCAGCGTTCGCTGTTCCTGAGGGTCGGCATTCCCGGCCTGAATCTGCCGGGCAATGCGCGCCTGCACACCCTGCAGCTCCTGCGTCAGAGCATTCCCGGTGTCGCTTGCAGACTGTTTTACACGGGTCAGACAGGCGTGCAGCTCGTCCGTCAGAAGATCCTGGCGGCGGCATACCCGGGCGCTTTCGCTGAGCCGTGCGATCAAAAGTCCCAGTACACTCAGTTTTTCATCAAAAGGCGCGCTCTGCAGCTCACGGGCGGACAGCTTATCCCAGGTCCCGTTCAAAATGTCATCCACGTGGTAGACCTGGCGGTATTTGGCGTACAATTCCAGATAGTTTGCAAAGTCCTTGGCGATGCGGGGCAGTTGGATGTACTGACCGATCACCTCCCGGTCCGGATGAATCCCCAGCTGTTCGTAGGTGAGAAGAAGCTCCGAGAGATCTTCCCAACCTCTGGCAGTGGCGAACTGAACGCCGTCTACCGAAGCTTCAAAGGCATAGAAATGTTCCTTGTGAATTTCCAGATAGGTGAGAATGGCGCCGTGAATTCCTTTTTGATAGGCGTATTCTTTCCACACGGAAAAATCCTGTTCCACATCGATGCGTTTGACACGGTCCAGTGTGACCACGTCAAACTCCCGGACAGACTTGTTGTATTCCGGAGGGTTTCCTGCCGCGACAATGATCCAGCCATCCGGCAGCTTCTGGTTGCCGAACGTCTTGCACTGCAAAAACTGAAGCATCATGGGGGTCAGCGTTTCCGAAATGCAGTTGATTTCATCCAGAAAAAGAATGCCCTCCTGAAGCCCGGTTTCTTCCATGGTCCGGTACACGGTGGCCAGTATTTCGCTCATGGTGTATTCTGTCACCGAAACCGTTCGCCCGGCAAACGTGCGCTCCACAATGAACGGCAGGCCCAGCGCACTCTGACGGGTGTGATGTGTGATGGTGTATGCCACCAGCGCCACACCGGTTTCAGCGGCAATTTGCTCCATGATCTGCGTTTTGCCGATGCCCGGAGGCCCCATCAGCAAAATCGGACGCTGGCGCACCACGGGAATGCGGTACTGGCCGAATTCATCCCGCGCAAGATAAGCGCGAATGGCATTTTTAATCTCCTGTTTTGCTTGCTTGATATTCATAGCGTGTCTCCTTGCAGTTCGTTTTCATCCAGAAGAATGCGGATCCCCCATGGCGGAACCCGTTCGGGAAATCCCTGCTGGGCCAGCATCACAAAAGCCGCATCGTAGGCGGGGCGCTTGGCGGGGTAAATGCCCAGCCCGTCGGTGAAGTAAATCACACCCCGCAGCTTATGAAACGCGCCCTGTTCCACCAGGCTGTCTACATGGCGAAACACCGGGCGGAAATCCGTCGCACCCTGTCCGGCCAGTTCAAAGTTTTCCATGTATTCTTCCAGCTCTTTTCGGCTGGAAATGGCTTTGTCGACTCGAAGCTGATCGTCGCACTGCAGAATCCGCAGATGGAACGAACGAAAAAAGCTCTCGCTCTGCTTCAGAATACCATACGTGTACTGCAGAAAGCGGCGCACCAATTCGCCGGAAGTGGACATGGATGTGTCAATGGCGATCACAAGATCCCGGATTCGCTGCACCTCCCGGGTTTCCAGAGGCTCAATCAACGGCATGTTTCCGTAGCGGCGCAGCCCGTAGGTGTAATAGTTGTAATCGAAAGTGTCCGCATCAATGCCGGACTCTTCTCCTGTGACGGCGAAACGGCGCAGAAATGCACGGTAATCAGCAGTTTCCCTGGTTTCCACACGCAGCTGTTCCAGTACAGCCTGCCCGCCGCCCGATGCCTCACTCATCACTGTTTCCATACTGGTTTGGGTGTGCTGGGCGATTTGCTGCCAGTTTTGCCGGGGCTGCTCCTGCTCTTCCTGAGAAGCTTTTTCCCACAGAGAATGGTCGTCCTCAAAAAACTCCCGCGCCAGAGTGGCGCGCTCGTATTCTTCCAGCGGATGGTTTTTGAAAAAACGATACAGCGCTTCGGCGGTCAAAACTTTCCGTTCTTCTTCCAGGCGGCGGTACAGGCCGGAGCGCCGGGGACTGGGCGCCGCTGCAAGGCAGCGGTAGTCCAGCGAGTCCAGCATGTGTTCCACGGCAATGTCACAGCAAAGGTCCCACAGCTCGCCGTCTCGTCCCTGCCGCTTGGCCGGGTGAAGCAACATGCAGTGAAGCAGCAGATGAAGATAGGCCCGGCACACAAGGTTTCGGCTTTTTTCATAGCGCAGGGCCAGATAGCTTCCATTGAAAAAGAAGGCCTGTCCATCCGTGGCGATAAAATCCGTATCCTGTTCATCGGAAAAGGGAAGTGCACACAGAGCTGCGTCCAGAAACGGCAGATTCAGATACAATTCGTTGCGGGCGGCTGTCAAAATCGCACGGCCTGCTTTGCTCCAGGCATCGGATTGCGGCATGGCGATTCCTCCTTCAAAGGTCAAAGGTTTTGGTGCGGCCCGCGCCGGTTCGATGCAGGTGTTCCATCAAAAGGCCCAGCATCTCCGTGTCCCGGTCATTCCGGGCGCGATCGCAGGCGGCCTGCAGCGCCTCAGGTGGAAACAGCTCCAGCCCCAACGCCCAGGCCATGTCTTCCGTGTCCCGGGCATCCGCCAGCACCTTCAGTGCCGCAGCGGCGTGCTCTGCTACAAGCGCACGGTATTGTTCCCGGTTCGCCGGGGAAAGTTCTTTTGGCCAGCGCAGGCGGCCCAGCGCAACGCGCACGGCATCCTCAAAATCCCGGGTGCGCACAAGCCGCTCCAGAGCCGCGTCGTACTGGGAAAAATTCAGCTTTTTCCCGTCGAAGCACTGGCGGTAGGTAAATCCGGCTCCCTCGATGTGGTAGCCGAAAATGTGGGGCGCGGCCAGCTCTTCATACTCCTCGCTGTAAGCGGGAAACCAAAGACGCGCCTGCGTGCCATCCGCAAAATGCATCCTGCACAGCAATTCTCCGTGGTGTTCGCGCAGAACTCCCCGCAGGCAGCTCTCTCCCGACGGCGAAACGGCCAGCCGAATGTTGTGCAGGCGGCTGCAGTTCAGAAAGGCGCCGGACCCCACATCCGCCATCGCCGGGGAGATGTCCAGCTGTTCCAGAGCCTGACAGTCATAAAATGCGTAATCGCCCAGGCTCTGTAAATGGAGAGGGAGCGTGACCTGCCGGATGCCGTCTGCGTCGTGCGGTTCGGGTTGGCCGCGGCCGACATGAACGGTAAACAAATCGCGGATACCGGACATATCCGGCGCGCGTCTGGCCATGGCATAATCACCCAGTGCCGTCACAGGCACTCCCAGTATGGTATCCGGCAGATGAATCACCGGGTCGCGCGTTTCACAGCGCAGCACCGCCACACCGCCCGCCTGGTGCCGGCAGGTGAGGGTCAGTTCGTTTTCGCCATCCATCCATTCCATGAAAAAACACTCTTTCCAAAAAAGACATTGATCTAATCATACCATTTTAGGGGAAATAAGGGAAGAGCAAAAAGCAAACCCAGCCGAACAGGCTGGGTTTGCTTTTTACAGCACGCTTTGTCCGTTGACCACCAAATGGAAGCCAAGGCCCAATTTGTCAGCTGCTTTCCGGCACAGCGTCATGCGGTCCAGAAAGATTTCAAAGTAGTCCATCATGGGGGAGATGGCCGTGTCCAGCTGCAGATTGAGAACCACTGCGCGCTGGTCCATATCCAGCATGGTGGAAGCTTTTTCCACCGCGTAATTGACCCGGTCGTGGATGTCGAAGGTGTGCAGGTCTTTGGGGCGAACACGACTTCGGCGAACGTCCGTCTTGTCCGCGAGAATCAGCGCGGCCGCAACGGGATTGACCGGAAAAGCAGTGCCTTCATCGTGGTTGCCAATGGCCGAGCAGACTGTTGCAATCTCATCCGCGGGCATGCCCAGCTTGTCCAGAATGCGGAAGGCCATGACAGCTCCGGACTGGGCGTGGTCAATGCGGTTGATCACGTTGCCGATGTCGTGCATATAACCGGCAATCCAGGCCAGCTCCTGGGTGCGTTTGTCATACCCCAGCTCAGCCAGAATTTTTTCCGCAAAGTGCGCCACACGGGTGACGTGTGCGAAGCTGTGTTCGGTAAAGCCCAGCGCTTTCAATGTGTCATCCGCCCGCTCGATATAGGTGCGGATTTGTTCGTTTTCCTTGATTTCAATCGGTGTGATCATTTGGAAATCCTTTCTTAAAACATCCGTTTTGTTCCAGTACCACAAAAGCTGTGGCAAAATCGCCCTCATGGGTCAGGGAGAGAAATGCGCAAAGCCCTTTTTCTTCCATGCGGCGCAATGCTTCGCCGCAGAAAACAAAATAGGGGGCGCCGGCTTCATCGCGCAGCGCTTCGGCCTCAGACCACACGAACCCCGACAGCCCTTCGCCCAGCGCTTTGCCAAGCGCCTCTTTGGCGGCGAAGTTGGCGGCGATGGTTTCCGCACGCATCTTTTTCGCCTGAAAGAGCGCCAGTTCCCGGGGGCCAAATACACGTTTCAGGAAGGACTCGTGCTCCAAAGCTTTTTCGATGCGGGAGATCCGCGTTGTATCTACGCCGATGCCAGCGATCATTCCCATTCTCCTCTCCGGTGGGTTCTGCCTTTCAGTATACTGTTTTTTTACAGCAAAATCCAGTGTCAGGGCTTGAATTTTGGGTAAAGGAACGGTATAATATGCTACAACAACGCGATGACAAAGAGAGTACGCGCAGACGCAATGTCCCAAGAGAAGGGCGTCAATGGCTGGAAGCGCCCGGCAGAGGGCTGTGCGGAAGTTCACTTTTGAGCGGCCCTGCTGAAGGCTTTTGCTGGTAGGCGGGGACGGATGCCGCCGTTATCCGGCAAAAGAGTGTTTGCTCTTGTACGACAGTACGGCAAAAATATGGGTGGTACCGCGGAGTTTTCAAGGCTTCGTCCCTGTTTTAAGGCAAGGGACGAAGCCTTTTTTCGTCCCGTAATTTCATGGTAAAGGAGAAAGAATGTTGAAACAGGCACTGCAAAACATCAAGGCCACGGCGGATTCTCTGATCGCGCAGGCCGAGAGCACGGCGCAGGTGGAAGAACTGCGCGTTCGTTTTCTGGGCAAAAAAGGCGAATTGACCGCGATCCTGAAACAAATGGGCAAACTCAGCCCGGAAGAACGTCCGGTGGTGGGCGCTCTGGCCAACGAAGTCCGCGAGGCAATCACGGCGGACATTGCGGCCCGGACCAAAGAACTGGAGCAGGCGGCGCTGGCTGCACGTCTGGCGCAGGAGGAAATTGACGTGACGCTGCCGGGCAAACGTCCGGTGCAGGGAAAGCGCCATCCCTTTGAGCAGGTTTTGGGCGAATTGAAAGAGATCTTTTTGGGCATGGGTTTTGACGTGGTGTCCGGCCCCGAAGTGGAGCAGGATCATTACAATTTCGAAATGCTGAATATGCCCAAAAGCCATCCCGCGCGGGATACGCAGGACACGTTCTACATTACGGAAAATGTGCTGCTGCGCACGCAGACCAGCCCGGTTCAGATCCGCACAATGGAGAACCAGAAACCGCCCATCCGCATCATCTGCCCGGGGCGGGTGTACCGTTCGGACGCGGTGGACGCAACCCATTCCCCGATCTTCCATCAGATCGAAGGTCTCGTGGTGGACAAGAACATCACGTTCAGCGATTTGAAAGGCACGCTGGAAATGTTTATTAAGAAGCTGTATGGCGAAGGCATTCGCGTGCGCTTCCGTCCGCATCACTTCCCGTACACGGAGCCCAGCGCCGAGATGGACATGAGCTGCTTCAAGTGCGGCGGCAAGGGATGCAGCCTGTGCAAGGGCGAGGGCTGGATCGAGATCCTGGGCTGCGGCATGGTGCATCCCAAGGTGCTGGAGAACTGCGGCATCGACCCGGAAGTTTATTCGGGCTTTGCGTTCGGCGTGGGCCTGGAGCGCATTGTCATGATGCGCTACGGGATTGACGACATGCGCCTGTTGTACGAGAACGATCTGCGCTTTTTGAAACAATTTTAAGCTGAGGAGGAACACAACATGAAAATGCCATTGGGATGGGCGAAGGAATTCGCCAAGTTTGAGTGCACTCCTCACGAGTATGCCGAGCGCATGACTATGAGCGGCAGCAAAGTGGAGACATATGAGTGCGAAGCCGATCAGATCAAGAATGTCGTGGTGGGCAAAATTCTGTCCATTGTGCCGCATCCGGACTCCGACCATATGGTCGTGTGTCAGGTGGATGTGGGTCAGGACGAGCCGGTGCAGATCGTGACCGGTGCGGGCAATTTGAAGGTGGGCGATCTGGTCCCGGCCGCGCTGCACAAGAGCCTTCTGCCCGGCGGCAAGGAAATCCGGAAAGGAAAACTGCGCGGCGTTGAGTCCAACGGAATGCTGTGCAGCCTGTCGGAGCTGGGCCTGACCAAACACGATTTCCCCAATGCCATCGAGGACGGCATCATGGTGCTGGACGAGGAATGGCCCACGGGAACCCCCATTGTGCGTGCATTGGGTCTGGATGACGTGAGCGTGGATTTTGAAATCACACCCAACCGTCCGGACTGCCTGAGCGTCCGCGGCCTGGGCCGTGAGACCGCGGCGACGTTCGGCGTGCCGTTCATGGACCACGTGCCCGAAGTAAAATCCGGCCATGGTGATGTAACAGATTTCCTGAAGGTGGATATTGAAAACGCAGACCTGTGTTACCGCTATGTGGGTGCTGTGGTGGAAAATGTGCGCGTTAAGCCGTCGCCCCGCTGGATGCGCGAGCGGCTGCGCCTGTGCGGCGTTCGCCCCATCAACAACCTGGTGGATATCACCAACTATGTGATGCTGGAGTACGGCCAGCCCATGCACTGCTTCGACTATAAATACGTCAACGGCGGGCATATCACCGTGCGCAACGCACGTCCGGGTGAGGAGATTGAGACGCTGGACGGTGTGGATCGTGTGCTCAGCGAAGAGATGCTGGTCATTGCCGATGAAAAAGGCCCCATTGCCGTGGCTGGCGTGATGGGCGGCGAGTTCTCTGGCGTTTATGATGATACCACTACGATCGTGTTTGAAAGCGCCATGTTCAATGGTCCCTCTGTGCGCACCACTGCCAAAAAGCTGGGCATGCGCACCGAAGCGTCCGGCCGCTATGAAAAAGGGCTGGACCCCAACGGCTGCCTGCGCTGCCTGCAGCGCGCGCTGGAACTGGTTCAGTTGCTGGATGCGGGCGACGTGGTCAACGGCGTTGTGGATGTGTGGACGCAAAAACGTGAGGAGCGCCGTGTTCTGTTGCGTCCGGAGATGGTCAACAAGCTGTTGGGCACGAATCTGGACAAACAGCAGATGATCGACATTCTGCTGCCCCTTGGCTTTGTCATGGATGGTGACGATGTGATCGTGCCGTCCGACCGCTGGGATGTGGAACGCGACTGCGATATCGCAGAAGAAGTGGCGCGCTATGTGGGATACAATAAAATGCCTTCCACCATTATGACCGGCGTGGCCAGTGCGCGGCCCACAGAACGGCAGACCTTCCGGGAGAAAATGCTCAACACGCTGGTGGGATACGGTTTGTATGAGGTGGAGACATTCTCCTTCTTCAGCCGCAAGTCCTTTGATGCCATCAACCTGCCGCAGAACGACCCGCTGCGCAAGGCAGTGGTCATTTCCAACCCGCTGGGCGAGGATACCAGCATCATGCGCACCACGGCGCTTCCCAGCGTGATGGATGTGGTGACACGCAACTACAATGCGCGCGCGGCTGAGTGCGCAGTGTTCGAGGATGCCACGGTGTATCTGCCGCATGGCGGTCCCGACGAGCTGCCTGATGAAGTGGAAAGCGTTGTTCTGGCTGCTTATGGGCAGGAGTATGATTACCTGGCCCTGAAGGGAATGGTGGAGAAACTGCTGGAGACCGCGGGTGTGAAGGACGTGCGTTATGAGCGCAATGCCGCGGGAACCACGTATCATCCGGGACGCTGCGCCGACATTTACCTGGGCGACGAAAAGCTGGGTGTGATTGGTGAGCTGCATCCCACTGTGCTGGGCAACTACGGCGTGAAACCGCGTGTGGTTGCAGCGGAGCTGAACATGGACGTTTTGTTCGCGCATCGCGGCGGCACGGCTTTGTTCCAGCCGCTGCCCAAGCACCCGGCCACCGCCCGTGACCTGGCGCTGGTGGCGGACCTGTCCATGCCGGCAGCGCAGATTGCGCAGTGCATTGAGAAGGCGGCGGGCAAACTGCTGGAGAGCCTGACGCTGTTTGATGTGTACACCGGTGAACACATGGCCCAGGGCAAGAAGAGTCTTGCTTATAATCTGGTTCTGCGGGCGCCCGACCGCACGCTGACCGATGAGGAAACGGAAAATATTGTGCAGAAAGTGCTGAAAAGCCTGGCGGAAATCCAGGTCGTTCTGCGCAGCTGAATTGTTCTTGTGTGATGCAAAAAGCGCCGTGTTTCGACACGGCGCTTTTTCAATTTTGAAAATTGTTTGAAGATACGGAAAACAAAGCGTGGATTTTCAGTGGTTCCCCTTGCACGAATATGGATTTTAAGATACAATATATACAGGAATTTATTCTATTCAAGGAGGGACAGAGAGTATGAGTGAGCCTACCGCCATTTTCTCGATTTACGATGATAAGGATAAAGAGATCAAGGCCATTTTGACAGATGTATACCGCGCGTTGAAAGAAAAGGGGTACAATCCCATCAACCAGCTCGTGGGATATATTCTCTCGGAAGATCCCACCTACATCACCACTTATCAGGGCGCGCGTGCAAACATTCGCCGCATTGACCGCGATGATCTGCTGCAGGTGCTGCTGAAAAATTATTTGGGCGAGTAAATCACGCCCGCAGAAAAGGAGAACCTTCTCATGGCATTTACCCCGAAACTGACTTACAAAGGAAAACCGCTGGTCCGGTGTAAGAACGATATCTATTACGGCAATCTGGCCGATCCGTATGTCATCTTCATGCAAGTTCTGACCAGCAAGGAGGAAAATGGCGTGCGTGTTGCGGACCGCATTCATGTCACGCTGCTCTCTACCGATACCACCAAAAGCCCCATCGAACGCATGGCGCGGCAGAGCGATAAATACGGCCTGTGGAGCGCATTGGAAATCGGCAGCATCTGGCTGGAAAAAGCGTTGGGAGAGAAAAAGGCCTGACGCGGCAGCGGAAAGTTTTTCATGCAATGTTTAAAAGAACCCTCTCTTTGCCACACTATAGGCAAAGGGAGGGTTTCGTTTTGGAAAAAGAAGTCAAACGCGGAGAGGTTTTTTACGCAGACCTGAGCCCGGTCGTGGGATCGGAACAAGGCGGTATTCGTCCCGTACTTATCGTGCAGAACGATGTAGGAAACCGATACAGTCCTACGGTGATTGCCGCCGCCATCACTTCCAAACAAGACAAGACCAATCTGCCCACCCATATCGGACTGAAGGCGGGTACCGGCGGCCTGACCCGTGACAGTGTGGTTTTGCTGGAGCAGATCCGCACGCTGGACAAACGCCGTCTTCGTGAAAGAGCAGGCCGCATCGACCCGGAAGCGCAGCACAAAGTGGACGCTGCCCTGGGCATCAGTTTTGGTTTGGAAAGCAGGTAAAACAGTGAATTGTCAAACTAAGTGCAACAGGAATTGAGTTCAAAGTCCCATAATTCCCGGGCAGAATGGAAGTTAA